>CALVYF010000032.1 GCA_944372055.1 uncultured Bacilli bacterium
GAAAATCAAAAAAATAAAGATACAAAAGTTAATTTTGTACCTGAGCGTTATGAGAAGACAATGAACCACTGGATGGAAATTACTTATGATTGGTGTATTTCAAGACAGTTATGGTGGGGACACAGAATTCCTGCTTGGTATCGTAAAGATGAAGTTTATGTTGGACTTGTTGCTCCAGAAGGTGATGGTTGGGTACAAGATGAAGATGTTCTTGATACTTGGTTCTCATCAGCTTTATGGCCATTTTCAACTTTAGGTTGGCCTGAAGAGACTGTTGATTTTAAGAGATATTATCCAAATAACGTATTAGTTACTGGTTATGATATTATTCCATTCTGGGTAAATCGTATGACTTTCCAAGGATTAGAATTTACTGATAAACGTCCGTTTCAAGACTGTCTTATTCATGGACTTATTCGTGATAAAGAAGGACGTAAAATGAGTAAGTCTTTGGGTAATGGTGTAGATCCAATGGATGTTATCGACAAGTATGGTGCTGATAGCCTACGTTTCTTTTTAACCACGAATACTGCTCCTGGAACGGATTTACGTTATGATGAAGAAAAAGTAAAATCCACTTGGAATTTTATTAATAAATTGTGGAATGCATCTCGTTATGTTTTAATGAATATTGATGATTTAACAAAAGAAAAAATTACTTTTGATAACTTGAGTGAAGCAGATAAATGGATATTAACAGCAAAGAATAAGTTGATTTTAGAAGTTACTAAAAATATGGATAGTTATGATTTCCATAATGTAGGTAATACTTTGTATCAATTTATTTGGGAAGACTTTTGTGATAATTATATCGAGCTTAGTAAAGCATTGATGAATGATACTACTAAGAGTGTGTTATTGGATGTTCTTACTACTATTTTAAAATTATTACATCCATTTATGCCTTATGTTACAGAAGAGATTTATTCTATGTTACCAGTTAAGGATAGTAAATCTATTATGATTAGTTCTTATCCAGTTTATAATTCAGAAGAAGTTTTTGAAGAGTCTTATTCTGATATTAAAAAAGTAATTTCTGATTTAACAGAAATTCGTAATTTAAAGGTAACTAATGGTATTAAGAAGGATTCTAAAGTTTCTTTAGAATGTCCAGAAAATTTAAAATATATTTATTGTACTCAATTAAAAATTACAGATGAAAATATATTAAAGGATACAGATGATATTTCTTCTTATCAAACTATTTCTTATCAATCCACTCTTATTCAAATTACGTATTATTTTGAAAATGAAGTTAATAAAGAGCAAATTGAAGAGGAAATTAAAAAGCTACAAGCATCTATTCTAAGACGTGAAAAACTTTTAGCTAATGAGAATTATGTAAATAAAGCACCAAAGAATATCGTAGATATGGATCGTGAAAAGTTAAAAGAAGAGCAAGAAAAGTTAATATCTTTACAAGCACAATTATAGTAGATCAAGCAATAGAATTCCTATTGCTTTTTTTGATGTGGTTTAGTATTCTTATAGTAGGAAGTGGTTATATGAGAGAAGTGTTGGATCAACTAATTGCTGGTGAAGATTTTGATAAAGTATTAGTAGAGCGTCAATTAAATAAGTATGAGTTATTAGCCGCTTTGCGACAAGAAGTTCTTGCATATAAAAAAGATTTTGATTTGAATCAAAGAGAACAATTGAAATCTATTTATTTAAAATTTTATAGTATGGTAGATTTAACAGGACAAAAAGTAGCTTTTGTTTCTGATACTCATTTTGCCAGTAAGTATGAGAATACTGAATATTTTCCCGTGGTTTTAGACTTTTGTCGTAATCAGGGGATTTTTTATTTATTTCATGGTGGGGATATTGGTGCTGGTATGGTAGACTCTCACAAAGAATATCAATCACCTATAAAGCAGATGAATCATATTTTAGATGTATATCCAGAAGATAAACATATTCGTCAGTATGTACTTGGTGGTAATCATGATACTAAATACTTGAAAAATGGTTTTGATATATTAAAAATTTTATCTACAGAAAAACGTAACGTTTTTCCTTTAGGATATTTACAATCCTATTTTACTGTTTTTGGATATCCTATTTCTTTTGAACATCATTCTAAGATTCGTTTGCAATACCGATTAGTAGAATTTCCATTTGCTATTACGGGTCATGCACATAAGAGTCGATTTGCTGATGATTTTATTAAATTACCTACACTTAGTGATGATATACATAGGAAGAAAGATGCAGAAGGGGTTTCTGGTTTCATAGTTATGGAAACTGTTCCGTATGGTGTACGTTTTGATCTTAATTTTTCTCGTTATTCTTTTGATGATTTGAATCCAGTTAAAGAAGAATGTTATACATATCAATTTACTAAAAAGAAGTGACATTTTTTTGTAAAAAGAGGAAATGTCTTTTTTTTCGACAAAAATTTCAAATAAGTTTTGCTATCTTATAAGTGGTGATTGGTTTAATGAAAAAGACAATGTTATTAGCTGTAATTTTTGTATTTTTAGGAGCAATATGTGGTAATTATTTATATCGTAATGCTCCAGATAGTATTTCTGTTTTTCAAGAAAATAATACTTTTTATTTCTTACAAGAAGGAATATATTCATCTAAAGATATTATGCAAGAAAATGTAGGTGATCTTACGAATAAATTGGCTATTTTAGAGGATAATAAGTATTATGTATATGTTGGCATTACAATGGATAAAGATAATGCTAATAAGATAAAAAAGATTTATGAAGATATGGGATATAAGATTTATATAAAGTCTGTGACTCTTGATAACGAGGAGTTTGTCAGTAATGTAAGTCAGTTTGATTTATTAGTAAAAGAATCCGATTCAAAAGATGATATTTTGACAGTTGAGGAGGTAGTGATGGCTAACTATGAGCAAATTATTGGTACGGGAATGTAGATTATTTTGCTAATAATATAGTAGAGGTGATTTATATTCATTGTAAGTTTAAAGAATTACCAGAAGATGATAAACCTAGAGAACGATTGCTTCACTATGGTGCTTCATTTTTATCTGATTCACAGTTATTAGCTATTCTACTTAGAAACGGGTGTCATAATAAGAATGTTTATGAGCTGGCAATGGAAATTTTACAACAATTTCCTTTATCTAAAATCCAAGATTGTAGTTTTTATGATTTCGTTTCTATTAAAGGGATTGGTGAAGTTAAAGCGTTGGAGATTTTAGCAGCTATTGAACTTGGGAGACGTGTTTTTTTAAGAAAAAGTGATATATTAGTATGCTTAAAAACACCAAAAGAAATTTGGCAGGATGCTAAATATTTTATGAATAATGCAAAACAGGAATATTTTTATTGTTATTATTTTAATCATAAACAAGAATTATTAGAAAGGAAGTTGTTATTTATGGGTACGGTAAACCGTAGTATTGTTCATCCGAGGGAGATTTTTAAAGAAGCTTATCGTCTTAGTGCTTCTAGTATTGTGTGTATTCACAATCATCCTTCTAATTCTGTAGTTCCTAGTAAAGAAGATGTTTTGTTGACTGATCATTTAGTTAAGACGGGTTATATTCAGGGAATTCCAATTCGTGATCATATTATTGTGGGCGAAGATTCTTATTATAGTTTTTTTGAACATCATAATATTTTAAATCTGTAGTTGCAGGTCAATTTTATTTATATTATAATAAGTTGGAATGGGATGATGTTATGTACAAAACTAAAAAAAGAAGCAAAGTTAACATAAAAATAGTAATTATTGCTGTTATCATTATTACTTTCCTTGGTATTTCATTGTCAGTTTATATGAGTCGCTCTAATTTTTTTGGAGAAGGTATGATTAAAGATGTTTTTATGTCTATTAATAAAATTGTTATGTATCCTTTTACTGCTTTAAATGACGAAAAAGGTGTAGATCAATCTGCAAGTTATCTTATTCAAAAAAATGTAAATACTTCTTTAGAAGAGGAAATACAAGAATTAAAAGATGTACTGGATTTGAATCGTACTTTGACTGAATATACTCCAATCAATGCAACTATTTTATCTAGAAATAAGAGTTATTGGTTTAATCAGATTATGATTGATAAGGGTTCTAAAGATGGGATAAAGAAAGATATGGCAGTTGTTACTAAAAATGGACTGATTGGAAAGATTTCCCGTGTTTATCCTCATTCTAGTGAGATAAAGCTTATTACAAGTGATGATGTTAATTATAAAGTAAGTGTTACAATTAAAACTGGTAATGGTGATAGTTATGCAATTTTAAATGGTTATGATAATGAAACTGAATGTGTTACTGTTACAGGAGTAGATAAAATGAGTACAGTAAAAAAAGGTGATACTATTGTTACTAGTGGGCTTGGAGGAATGTTTCCAGGCGGAATTTATGTAGGTGTAGTACAAGATATAAAAAGCGATAAGTATGACTTAAGTAAAACATTATATATAAAAACTTCTCAAGATTTTAATAATATTCATTATGTTACAATATTAAAGGAGAAAGAATAGTATGGTTGTGGCAATTATTATTTTGGTTTGTTCTTTCTTATTAGATGGAATTCTCTCTAATTTCTTACCATATATGATTGGAGATTTATCTTTATTTACACCAATGTTTACGATTGTTTCGTTAATTATTGTTTATCCTTTTTTTATTAAAAAACTTCGATATTATTTTATTGGTTGCTTTGTTGTAGGTATATGTTATGATTTTATGTATACAAATTTGTTGTTTTATAATGCAATTTTATTTACTATTATAGGGATACTTGTTTTTTTTCTATATAAGTATATTCGTTCTACATGGCTTAGCTTGCTATTATTTATTGTCATCATTATTGTTGCTTATGAGTGTATGAATGCTATTATTATTTTATTATTTCAGCTGGTTCCTATGACCTTTTATCGTTTATTATATAAAATTAGCCATAGCTTAGTACTTAATTTGATTTATGCGGAAATTCTTTATTTTATTATTTGGTTGCTGCCTAATAAATATAAGAAAATTTCTATTAATTCTTAAGAAAAGTGAATAAATACTTTTCTTTTTTCATATTCTTTAGTAGAGGAGACTAGGGTATGAATACAAGAAAAACAGTAAAAAAGAAATTAGTGTTAAAGAAAAATGTTCGTAATTTTATTACTAGGGTACTTATTACCGTTATTATTTTTTTGATTGGAATGATTTTAGTAAAGAGTGATTCTTCAATAAAAAATGGTATTTTAAAACAAGTATATGATACTAATTTTAAGTTTACAAAAATTAAAAGTGTCTATGAAAAGTATTTTGGTAATATTTTGTCTGTAGATAAATTAGCAGTAGATGAAAAACAAGTGTTTCAAGAGAGGTTGTCCTACCAAAAAGCAAATTCTTATTTAGATGGAGTTAAACTTAAAGTTAGTGAAAATTATATGGTTCCAGTTTTAGAAAGTGGTATTGTCATTTTTATGGGGGAAAAGGAAGGTTATGGTAATACTGTTGTTATTGAGCAGGTAGATGGTGTAGATGTTTATTATTCCAATATATCAACGGATGGTATTAAATTATATGATTATGTAGAAAAAGGAAAACTATTGGGAGAAGCACAAGATGAAAAATTGTATTTAGTTTTTCAAAAAGATGGGAGTTATTTAGATTATAAAGAATATATTTAGTTATTTAGAAATTCATCCTTTATTCTATTTAATAGCTTTTTTTGCAGTATTTACTGCTTCTTTTTTTCCTTTTTTTATTATTACTTTTTTGATTGTCGTTCATGAATTTGGGCATTTATTGATGGCTTATCTTTGTGGTGGGAAAGTATTAAAAATTTTAATTTATCCTTTAGGAGGAATTTCCAAATTTTCTACTCCTTTTAATATTTCTTTGACTAAAGAATTTATTATTTTAATTTTTGGACCAATATTTCAAATATTAGCTTGTTTATTTCTTGTTAATGTTTTTCCTGATGAACAAACTTTAATTTCAACGTATCATTTTGGAATATTATTTTTTAATTTGCTTCCCATTTATCCTTTGGATGGGGGAAAGTTTTTGTGTTTATTTTTTCATTTTTTTTCATCTTATAAAACTGCCTTTTATATTACTATTTTTTGTGGTTACTGCTTATTGTTTTGTTTTTTTTATTTTTATTTTGTTTCTTTTTCTTTTAATGTTTTATTTTTAATTATTTTTTTATTTATTAAACTGTGTGGAGAATTAAAAAAAATTCCTTATTATTATGAGAAATTTTTATTGGAAAGATATTTAAATTATTATCATTTCCATAAAAGTAAAATTGTTGATTCTTTAGATAAGTTTCAAAGGGGATATCGTCATTTAATAAAAAAAGGGGATATTTATTATACTGAGAAAGAATATTTAGAAAAAAAGTATAAAAATTGTTGACAATTATGTTGGGCCTTGCTATAATCTATTTGTCGACTTGAAAAAGAGATAATAAATATGGGGCATTAGCTCAGCTGGGAGAGCGCCACGTTTGCACCGTGGAGGTCAGCGGTTCGATCCCGCTATGCTCCACCATATAGGATTTCAACATTGCATTTGCAATGTTTTTTATTATAAAAAAAGCACATTTATGTGCTTTTTATCTACAACCATTTCCGTTGTTGCAGCAATTATTATTTCCTCCCCAGATGAAGAAAATAATTATAATAACGATGATGATTGCCCAGATCCATCCTGAACCAAAACCATCATTGTTTCCATAATTGTATGGGTAAGGATACATTCCGTACATATTACTTCATTCCTTTCATTATAATATAGTCAAAATAATGATAAATATATATAGCAAATGCCTATTTTTTAAATATTTTCAATTAGTTTAACCTATGATAAAATATTTTTGTAAAAAGGTGATATTGTGAAGAGTTTAAAAGAATTAGATTTATCAGATAAAAAGTATGTTATTTTTGATATGGATGGAACTCTTATTGATTCTATTGGAATATGGAATGAAGCGGATTTTAGAATCGTGAATCGATTTGCAGGTCTACAAGTTGATTTAGAAATACTTCAACGAAATCGGGATTCGTTTTTGGAAACACATTCTAATGAAGATATCTATATTGCCTATTGTGAATATTTAATTCAAAAATATCATATGAATATTTCTAAAGAAGAATTAATTAATGAGAGATGGTCTAGTGTTGATGACATTTTAAAAAATGAGTTGACTTATAAAGATGGTGTCCCAGAACTTTTGTTATGGTTTAAGGACAATGGATTTACGGTAGTTCTTGCAACAGCAACGACACAAAGACAATTAGATATTTACGCAAAAGGTAATCCTCATATGGCCAATGCTTTTTCTTTTTATGATACGTTTGATTTAATTATTAGAAAAGAAGACGTCCAACATAAAAAGCCTCATCCGGAAGTTTATTTGAAAGTTTTAGAATACTATCATGCCAATCCTGAAGAATGTTTAGTATTTGAAGACTCTTTGCACGGGGTGATGGCTTCTAAAGACGCTGGTATAGATACTATTAATGTGTATGATAAATATTCTGATAAAGATCGATTAAAAATAGATTCTTTAGTAGACTATAAAATAGACTCTTATTTGGAATTTATGAACATGTTACGAGGAGGAAAAGATTATGAATATACGAAAAGGAACAATGAAGGATTATGAGAGTATTTTAAAATTATTAACGCAGATGGAGGAAGTTGAAGTTCAGTTAGACTCTAATCTACGTATTGGTTATTTTAATACTGACGAGGGGAAAAACTCTACTAAAAAAGCGCTTAGAAAAAGAAATGTAATTTTTTTGGTAGCAGAAGATGATAATAATTGCGTCATTGGTTTTATATTTGGAAAAGTATTAAGAAAAGTATGGTGGAATTATAGACCTGTTGCTTTTATTAATGATTTTATTGTTGATTCTAATTATCGAAGACAAGGGATAGGGACTAAGTTAGTTACGGAATTTGAAAATATAGCTAAGCAACAAGGAGCATTTTATATTAGATTACTTGCTTTTCCTACTAATATGCCAGCGGTTAACTTTTATAAAAAACATGGTCTTATGGAGTATAGTGTTTATTATCAAAAAGAAATTTAGGTGATTTTATGGAAAAAACAAATGTTATGAGAATTTTAGAGCAAAAGAAGATAAAATATAATTCTTATTATTATGGTGATACCGATGCTATTAGTGGTGTTGAAGTTGCTAGTGTTTTAGGCCAAGATTTTAGACGGGTATTTAAAACTTTAGTTACTGTTTCATCATCTAAGAGATATTATGTTTTTATGTTACCAGTTGATAAAGAATTGGATTTAAAGAAGGCAAGTAAAGTTGTAGGTGAAAAGTCTGTTTCTATGCTTCCATCTAAGGAATTATTAAAAATTACAGGCTATATTCATGGAGGATGTTCTTCGATAGGTATGAAAAAGCAATTTCCTGTTGTTGTTGATGAGAGTGCAAAGCAGTTTGATACTATTATTTTTAGTGCTGGTAAAATTGGATATCAGGTTGAAGTATCTGTTCTAGAGTTGGAAGAAAGGTTGCATTACTTGTTTGCTACTATTGTTGAGGAGAAGTAAGATGACATTTTTAGAGTATCAAAATATGGAAATAGATAAATTGTTTTTAAAACTTTCTAAATCAAAGTTTCGTAGTCGTTTCCATTTAACAAAAAAAGATAAAGATTATGTTAATTCTAAAGGTTTTGATGTAATCAAAAGTCATGCTTATGATTTTATTGTGAAGCGACTTCTTCCATGTGGTTTAGCGAATGATGGCAAGCAGACTCCGATGCGGGGACATCCTGTTTTTATCGCTCAACACGCAACGGCAACTTGTTGTAGAGGCTGTCTTTATAAATGGCATCATATTTCGAAAGATAAAGATTTAACGCAGGAGCAAGTTGATTATATTGTTTTAGTAATTATGCGATGGATAGAAAAAGAGGTGAAGCTATGACATTACAAGATGAATTTAAATATTTGGTTGGTGGATATTACGGGGTTATGGAAATGGATGAATATGATTTAAAGGTTTATGTCTTAAAAGACATAGAAAACTATATTCGTGCATTTATTGAAGAAAATCCTATTCCTAATTTTGATTATAAAAAAGAAGCAGAAAATATAAAAGATACTATGTCACTTAGAACAAAATTGCAGGATAGTCTTTTGGTTCTATATAAAATTAATGCTTCTATGGACTTGGTGTTTATGATAAAAGCAAGGTTAAAAGAGTTAGATAAAATTAAAAATTCTTCTTGAATGAAAAGAATTTTTTTGCTATAATTTAGTGCGAACGCAAGATAATCGGTAAATATTGGAAACGTACATTCTTTTTGGAATGACTAACGAACAACACAGGTTATATGTGCTGTTTTTATTTTGGAAAGGAGTGTATATAGTATGCCAAAAACTAAATTTCAAGATTTTGTTTATACTGTTATCATGGCAGCAGTAATGGTTTATGTGATGGTTTGTTATAATATTGCGATTCATAGTGGGGGATTACAAAATTTTGTATTCTTGGAAGCATTTAAGGAGTTTCCTTTTATGTATGTTATTGCTGGAGTATTAGAATTTTTTCTTATTGGTCAAATTGCTCATAAGTTAGTTTTTAAGGCAATAGATGTAAAAAAGGTTCCTAATATTATTGTTTCCTATGCTATTTCTATTGTAATTGTGTTATTTATGTGTCCAATTATGAGTTTTATCGCAACAATTTTTATTTCTAAACCAGAGTTAAATCAATTTATTGTTACTTGGCTGCAGTCTATGGTTTTAAGTTTTCCAATGGCTCTTTGTTTACAACTTTTTTATGCTGGACCATTGGTAAGATTTATATTTTCATTTCACTTTTTAAGGAAAAGGCAAAATAGTATTTGTCTTTTTTTTGTTTTCATAGTATAATAAGCATAATTTTAGGGGGAATTAAAATGGAATTTTTAACATTTCTTAGTTATATCGTTTTTTCTTTTTTATTATTTTTATTTCTTAATATTGTTACAAAAAAATTTCATTTGACTAAAATAGAATATGTTTTATTTACTAATATATTTTTAGTTTTTTTGGCTGGTGTTGCTAGTTATTTTAGGTTGACTACTTTTTGTGATGATTTATTTATTATTGTAGTTTTTGAGTTTTTAATTCGCATGATTTATACTTCATATTTACTAGAAAAAGATTTCTTTTCCAAAGAGGAGGGAGCTTTATCTTTATATTTGACAAATGTAGTTGTTGCTTATTTATTGAATCAATTTATTATTAGACAAGTCGATATGGTGTTTTTAAATCCTGAACAATTAAAGTTTTTATTATGGGTATTTATTATTTTGTTCTTTTATCATTTCTTTTATAAGAGAAAAGAATTGTCTATGACAAAAGAAATAGTTCAAAAAAAATTAGATCTTGGAGATAAAAAACAATATGTTATTTTACAATATGCTAAGATGAAACAAAAGTATGGGCAATATATTCAAGCTAAAGGCGATATGCGCTTTTTAATTTATGCACTTATGATTTATGAAAATTATAGACGCCCTAGAGTTTTTAGACAGATGGATTATTTTCGTTACCAATTTGATCATATTCCTAAAAAACAAGGAATCATGCAAGTAGATAGTAAAAAGATTCTTAGTGATGTAGAGAGTATTGAGTTTGTAGAGAAAAAGCTTGAAAAATTGCAAGAGAAGAAAAAATCAAAAAAGAATGTGGTCGATTCTTCTGCGTTGTTAAAGGGAATTGGTAAAAAGAGCGAAGAAGTTATTCAAATAGAAAAAGTTTATCAATATTTGAAAGAGTTTTCAGAATTATAAAGATAGAGGTCTATCTTTTTTGTTTATAGAAGAGATGTGATGTTTTTGAAATTTGTTGTTAGTAAAGATGGTCCTAAAGTTTTATTTCCATGGGATTATATTGGTAAAGGAACAGAAGGTAAGGTTTATAGAAAAAATGACTTTGCTTATAAGTATTATCATAGTATTCTTATTGTAGCCGCTTATCACTGGAGGAAACTCAGCTTTTAGAAAATGTTTCTACTAATCGTATTTTGTTACCTAGAGATACTTTATATACATGTTTTGGTAAGTTTAAAGGGTATGCTACTCATTATATTCAAAATTTAGGATTTATTCATTATATGGGACTTCCAGCAGACTTAATTGTTCAGGATTTTCATTTGCTAAATCGTGACTGCGAAATATTGGGAAAGAAAAACATCCTTATTTATGATTTGATGCCAAAGGATGAACGAGTTCGAAATTATTCTTTTAATCACGGATTATATTTTGTTGATCCAGGAAAATATCATAAGGATTTTAGTCTTTCTGCTAAAGAGGCTATTATAGAGAATAAAAAAAGTATTGAAAGATTTTTATATTACAGAGTTATTAGTAAATATGCTAACCAAGTAATAGGACATGGATTCTATGATTATAATAAATTGAAGAAATTTTCAGATGTTATGAGAGAATATCCTGGGCAATTACTCGATTATATCAGCTCAGATATTCGTGAAGAGAATTTAGGTGGATATGTAAAAAGAAAAATTTTATAAACTTGTCTTTTTTTTATATTTATAGTAAAATTTAAGAAGTTTTGAGGTGATAAAATGATACAAGTAAATAATGTTAGTTTAAAGTTTGGTAAACGTACCTTATTTGAAGATGTTAATATTAAGTTTACTAGTGGAAATTGTTATGGATTAATAGGAGCTAATGGTTCAGGAAAAAGTACATTTTTAAAAGTTTTATCAGGGGAAGTAGAGACCACTACTGGAGAGGTTATTGTTTCTAAGGGAGAGAGAATTTCATTTTTAAGACAAGATCATTATCAGTATGAAGATAATACAGTTTTAGATGTTGTTATGATGGGAAATGAAAAATTATACTCTATTATGACAGAGAAAAATAAGATGTATATGCAAACAGAGTTTAGTGAAGAAGATGGAATGAGGCTTGCTAATCTGGAAGCAGAATTTATGGAATTAGATGGTTGGAATGCAGAAAGTGATGCTGCAACATTGCTAAATAGTTTAGGTGTTGATATGGAGTATCATTCTATGAAGATGAAGGATATTCCAGTTAAGTTAAGAGTAAAAGTATTACTTGCTCAAGCTTTATTTGGAGATCCTGATATTTTACTTTTAGATGAGCCTACCAACAGTTTGGATATTGAAGCAATTAAATGGTTAGAAGAGTTTTTAATTAACTTTAATAATACAGTTATTATTGTTTCTCATGATCGTCATTTTTTAAATAAAGTATGTACTCATATTGCAGATATTGATTATGGTAAGATTAAATTATATGTTGGTAACTATGACTTTTGGTATGAATCAAGTGAGCTTTTACAAAAACAAATGAAAGAGTCTAATAAGAAGAAAGAAGAAAAAATAAAAGAATTGCAAGCATTTATTGCTAGATTTAGTGCTAATGCATCGAAATCAAAACAAGCAACATCTCGTAAGAAATTGCTTGATAAGATTCAATTAGATGAAATTGTTCCTTCTTCTCGTAAGTATCCATATATTGATTTTAAAATAGAAAA
>CALVYF010000033.1 GCA_944372055.1 uncultured Bacilli bacterium
ATCTCCTTAATTTAATTTTAGCAAAATAAAAAAGTAAACACATCTTTTTTTGTGTCTACTTTTATCTTACAACTCCACTTAATCAGCTTCTTTTATTTTTACTATAATTTATATAATGAGGAGTCTCTTTATTGCGCTCATAATATGTTGAAAGACCCTCTTTTTGGATTTCTTCATTTCCCTTTTTCCATTTATCAATCGTCTTCTTTTTATAGATTATATCATTTACTTTAGTACATGGAAACTCTTCGCATTCAGCACAAAAATCAATGCTATGTTCTTTTGTACATGCTGGAATAATACAATCTTTTATACTGCATCCATTAGCTCTTTTATCTCTGCAACCATTACATTTTGGATAGGCGTATTTTTTTAGTTTTCTATGAAATATTCTAAATTCTTCTAATTTATGTTCATATCCTTTTTTCAAATTTTTTTCTAAAAACTCTTCATGACCTTCTAAATAATGTAGTAATTTTTTAGCATGATTGCTGATTTCTCCATAACTACATCCTGTACAAGTGGAACAAAACATAGAACAGGGAGCAATACTTTTCAAAATATTTTCTTTTGTACTCATGCATTCTCCTTTGTTATATCGGAATATACTTCATTGATAGTTTCTTCGAAATGATCAAAATTAACATCATACCACTGGGTAGAAAATTGATGTTTAAAGAAGGTATATTGTCTTTTGGCATAATGTCTTGAATTCAGTTTTATTTCTTCTTTTACTTCTTCTAATGTCTTTTTATCTTCTATATATCCTTTGAATTCTTTATACCCTATTGCTGTATTTAATACTCTTGAATTCTGATACTCGTCTTTTAAAGATAATATTTCTTCTACTAGCCCTTCTTCTATCATTTTGTCTACTCTTTTATTGATTCTATCGTATACAATATCTCTAGGTGCAGTTAAACCAATTACTCTAATAGGATAGAGGCATTGGTCTTTTTCATTAGTTAGTTCTTCTTTATTTTCATATTTATTTAGTGTTCTAACTAAACGTTTTCTATTATTTGGGTGAATTGTTATTTTTTTATCATATTCTTTTATTTTTCTTAAAATCTCTTCATTTGTTAATTCCTCGTAATTATTATTTGTTGTTCCTTTTGTGAATATATAATTATATAGCGCAGCCTTTATATAAAGACCTGTACCCCCTACAATAATTACTCTTTTCCCTCTAGCAGTTATTTCATCTATTTTTTTTCTAGCATCTTGTTGGTAGTCATAAACACTATATTCTTCTGTTGGCTCCTTAATATCAATTAGATGGTGAGGGGCTTCTTTTTGTTCTTCTTTGGTTGGTTTTGCACTTCCGATATTTAATCTTTTGTAAATAGCAACGGAGTCTCCATTAATCAGTTCTCCATCTAATTTTTTTGCAAGTTCAATGCTTAGTTTTGTTTTTCCTACTCCTGTTGGACCAATTATTACTATGATTGGTTTCATATATCTACCTTCTTTTTGTATATAATACAGCTGCATCTGTAGTTGCGCCAACTCCGGTACAACTTTCAAAGAAAGCAATGTCTAAACTACCCTCTTCTACCGGGGTGGTTCTTCTAAAGGAATATAAATAAAACAATTGTAATATTCCTTCTGAATTTAGATGAGATTTCCAATTTGGAAAATGCTTTTCTAACATGTCATAGGCGCTTTCATTTTTATCTTTAAAGTAATCTAACATTTGTAATACGTTAGAGAAAAATATTCTATCAAACTTTTCGTCTCCTATTGTTTTGTCCATTTCAAAGATATTTCCTTCTACTACTGTTAGAGCTTCTTGTTCCCTTAGTCTTTGTCTTAATTTTCTGTAAGTTTCCTCGTTTTGCATATAATAATTTAATGATTCTACTCTTTCTACATCGAACCGTTCGTTGGAGCAAATGATGCCTCGATCTTCCATTAAACTTTTTCTACACATCACTGCAGCATATAATTCTTTTCTTTTGTGTGTCAATATTAGATTTGATTTTAGTTCACAAAACCTTTTGGTATTTTTATTTATATCTAGTACTTTTACCTTTTTAGCACCTAATGCTAGTGCATTATAGGCTTGATCTAAAGAAGATCCTACTGTTAGAACCTCTTTATCTTTCATATCTAAATCCTTCATGTACCCTTGAATGTTTTCTGTAGTAAAAGGGTAAACTTCTTGATAAGCATTCTTTGACATAATATCCCTCCAATTGTTGGCATATTATATCATTTTTTTGTGATTTAGTCAAGAGAACGCTTGAATAGCTTTTCTAAATCATATTTTGTATAGGTAATAATTGTTGGTCTACCGTGAGGACAAGTGAATGGATTTTCACAGCTTCTTAGAGTATTTAATAACCATATTTGATCATCATAGGATAGATAATCGTTAGCTTTTACTGACATACGACATGCCATAGTAGCAGCCATTCTCCAAACAAATTGATCAAAGTCAAAATTCTCTTTGCTAATAATGATATCTACTACTTTACGAATGCATTCTTCTGCAATGTCCTCTGGTATCCAATTTGGATGACTTCGGATAATGATTGTGTTCATACCGAATTCTTCCGCTACAAAGCCATATTCTTTTAAAGTATCTAAATGATTTCTTACGATTAAAAATTCGTTGGATGCTAATTCTATTTTTATTGGAATTAACAAATCTATTGGTATTACTTTTTCTTTTAGAGATTTTAGTACTTTTTCATAATTAATTCTTTCTGCTGCTGCATGTTGGTCGATGATATACATTCCATCTTCATTTTCAGCAATAATATAAGTAGAGTAAACAATTCCTCTTGGTATCATTGGTTTGATTCTTGGTGATTCTTCTTTTTGACTTTCCGCTTGTTCTTCTTTAGTTTCATTTATATTGTCTCTTTCTTCTATTATCGCTGTGTTTTCACTTACAGAAAAATCTAACATAGTTTCTTCATAAGTTGGGCCGGGAGCCACTTCTTCTTTTTTAAATGCTTTATATAGCGGAATCGTTGTTTCTCTTAATGCTTCTTCAGATCTCGTTGCAATCGTTGGGATTAAAGTTAAATGTTTTAATTCTTTTGATACCGTATCAAACACCAAGTCTTTTAGAGTGTCCATTTTAGAAAACTTAATATCCATTTTCGTTGGGTGAATATTAATGTCTATTAGAATTGGATCTACATCTATGTTTAAAACAATGATTGGAAACTTATCTTTTGGGATGTAAGTGTGATATGCATCGATGATAATTTTGTTTAATTCGTTGTTTTTAATAACTCTTCCATTTACTAATGTAGTAATAGAATTGCGATTACTTTTTGTCATTTCTGGATAAGAAATATATCCATGAATATAATAATCATCATTCTCACCAGATACTTCTACCATTTTTTTAGTAATATCTGCTCCATAAATTTGATATATTACTTTTCTTAGATCTCCTTTTCCATCTGTATCCAGTAATACTTTATCGTTGTTTATTAGTGTAAATTTAATATTTGGATAAGAAAGAGCCATTTTATTGACATATTCTGTAATATTAGCTAATTCTACATATAGATTTTTTAAATATTTTAATCTTACTGGTGTATTATAAAATAAATCTTTTACTGTAATTGTAGTTCCTTGCTGTAGGTCACTATCTTCTACATGCATATCTTTACCGCCAGATAAGGTAAGATAAGTTCCTGTTTTCCCATTTGAAGTCTTTAATTCTATATTGGATACAGACGCAATCGAAGGCAATGCTTCTCCTCGAAAACCTAATGACTCTATATTAAATAAATCATCAAGGTTTTTTAATTTTGATGTTGCGTGTCTTGAAAAAGCAAGTGTTGCATCTTCTCTATCCATACCGATTCCATTATCTGTTACTCTTACCTCTTTTACTCCAGAGTCAATCAACTCTATTTTTATCTCATCGCTTTCGGCATCGATTGCATTTTCTACTAACTCTTTTACTACATTCATAGTTTTTTCGACTACTTCTCCAGCGGCAATTTTATTGGCTAGGATTTCGTCCATTACTTTTATTTTACTCATTTATCATCCCTACTTCTTTGGATATGTCTGGGTAAGGCTATGACCCCCGGAACAGTTTACTGTTATCGTGTATCTATAATCTTCTAGTCCTGTTGTAGAACTAGTAGTTTTGTTTTGTACGACGACTTTTCCACCACATTCTGCTTTTGTATTGTATGGATCTGCCGGTCTTTCAATCCTTCCATCCTCATATAAATCTTCTATTTCTATAGTTGTAGTTTCGTTTGTATTTAACATCATATTATTATCCATCATATACATAACAGCTCCATCATATGAACTAGAGGCAATTGTTTCCATTGCTTGTTCTCTAGAATTTTGTAAATGGATAAAGACTGCTCCTACCGCTACAGCCATAATGATTCCCATAATGGTTATTACTGCTAATAATTCTACTAATGTAAATCCTTTTTTATTTAATTTTTTCATACTATCCACCCTTTCTTATTCATTATACTATATTTCTTGTAAATATGCTTTCAAATTTTCAGCAACTTCACGTGACACTACACTTGATAGTTCCTCTATGCTTGCTTCTCTTAATTTTTTTAGAGATCCAAAATGCTTCAACAATTCCTTTTTCCTTACTTCTCCTATCCCTGGTACTACGTCTAAGACACTAGATAACATCCCTTTAGATTTTATATTTCTATGATATGTAATAGCGTATCTATGAACCTCTTCTTGAATTCTAGTAAAAAACAGGAATAAATTCGAATCTTTCTGAACATTTAATATTTCATACTTATCATTCATAATATAACTTGTCTTATGGTTGTCATCTTTTACAAGACCAATAATTGGAATATTTAAGCCCAGGGAATCTATAATTTCTTTAGCTACATTAATTTGGAGTTTTCCTCCGTCCATAACGATTATGTCTGGCTTCTGTAGGTTTTCCATTAACACTTTATAATATCTTCTATATAGCACTTCTTTCATTGCACTTAGATCATCTTTTACATCTGTTGATATTTTGAATTTACGATATTCATTTTTTTGAGGTAAAAAATCTTCAAATACAACCATTCCACCTACATAAAACGTTCCGAATAAATGAGAGTTATCAAAAGACTCCATTCTGGATACGGAATCTAAATGTAATAAGTGTTTTAATTCTTCTATTGCTTGCATACGCAAATCGTCATCTTTTTTTAAAGTTTCTTCTTGTAAATCAAGTTGTTCTTTGGCATTTTCTTTCGCTAAATCTAAAAGTTTTTTTAATTTTCCTTTTTGAGGAGTATAAGTCTTTAAGTTAAAATATTCACTGATTAATTCTCCATTTAATTCTCCTGGTATATATAGTTCCTTTGGTAACATTCCTTGTTTATCATAGAATTTAATTAGGAATTCTGTTACTTCTTCTTCCGCATTAATCATTGTTTGAAGAATTTCGTTGTGTCTACCAAATAGAAGTCCATCTCTAATAAAGAATAATTCTATTGATAGGTAGTTTTCATCTTTATAATAGTTTACTAAGTCAAATTGATATCCTCTATTTAAATCTATTTTTTGTTTACGTAATGTAATATCAATATCATCTAACATTCTTTTTAATTCTAGAGCTCTTTCATAGTTCATTGCATCACTTGCTTTTTGCATTTCTTTTTTTATTTTTTCTGTAATTGCTTTGGAATCTCCCTTTAAAAAAGAAATAATTTCTCTTTTCATTTGAGCGACTGCCACTTCATCTACTTCCTTCACGCAATATCCAAGGCATTCGTTAATATGATAATAAAGGCATAATTCTTTCTTTAGTTTATCACATTTTCTTAGCGGATAAATTCTATTAATCATCTCTACTGTTTTTCTTGCTGCTGCTACATTGGGATAGGGGCCATATAAATGATCTTTTGTTTTCTTTCTTTTTGTATTTCTAACAATTTTTAATCTTGGATACTTTTCATTAGTAAGTTCAATATAAGGATATGATTTATCATCTTTTAACAAAATATTATACTTAGGATCGTATTTTTTTATAAGTGTAATTTCTAGAATTAAACTTTCTAGTTCACTAGACGTTACTATATATTCAAAATCATCTATATCTTCTACTAACATTCTGGTTTTTCCTGTGACTGTTCCAGTAAAGTAACTTTTTAATCTATTTTTTAAATTTTTAGCCTTTCCTACATAAATGATTACACCATCTTTATTCTTCATTTGATAACTACCTGGTTTCGTAGGAACTAAAGCTAGTTTTTCTTTAAAGTTTTTCATAGTATCACCAACAATTCTAATTTATTATACCTTATTTTTATAAAAAGAAAAAGAAGATTTCTCTTCTCTTATTGATATTTTTGCATTGCTTTCATCATTTGGTTAATTTGTTTTTGATTAGGTTTTCTACCCATTTGCATCATTAATCCTTTTAACATTTCCTCAGTAATTGGAGGATTGTCTTTTAGATATTTTTTCATTAATTTTCTCGCTACAACGACTCCGATAATTAAGCCGATAACTAACCCTAATAATACCATTAATATATCATGTAACATAATTTCATCTCCTTACTACTTATCATTTTACTAAATTTCTTTCTGTTCTACAAGTTATATCGTCTCTTTTTCTTCAAATTCTTGAAGAAAAAAATAGTCTTGATATTTAAACTCACATACAAACAGCCTTGAATTTATTTGATTTAAATAGTGAAAGAAAGAAGAAGATAGTTGCTCAGCTTCTATTTTGATATAACTTTTCTTTACGGTTAGTCTACTGATTTCGTCACGATATAAATTATTATAGTAGTGCGTATCTTTTCTTTTAGAATATGGGATATCTTGGTGAAGTTTTAAAAATAAGTATCTATCTACTTTATTTTTTTCTATAGGGTTGATTAGTTGTTTAAAAAGATGGTATCCATACTCTACTTCTTCTTTTTCTAAATAATAAATTTGTTTTAATATATTATATAGAACTCGTTCATTTCCTTTATATAAATTAATAAATTCTTCTTTAATATCAAAAATAAAATAGACTCTCATAGTATCACCTAGTATTACTATACTAGGGACTGGAGTCTATTTTTGTCGATTATTTTAGTAAGTTTTCTACTTTTTCTTCTAGTGAGTCTACATCAAATCCATATTTCTTATATACATCTTCCTTAGATCCACTCGCTCCATACTCATCTAATGTAATTAGATATTTTTTATTAAATACAATACTGTTCCATGACATAGAAGAAGCTGCTTCGATTACTATTTTTCTTACTTCTACTGGTAATATACTATCGATATATTCTTGATCTTGTTCTTCAAAGCGTTTAATACATGGCATAGATACTACTCTTACATCCATTCCTTTTGTTTTTAATCTTTTAGCTACTTCTATCGCTAAATGAACTTCTTCCCCTGTTGCAATTAAAATACCGGATAGTTTTCTTTCGGAATCAAATACAGCATATCCGCCTTTTGCAACTTCGCTAATTTTAGTAGTCTCTAAAATAGGAAGAGTATTTCTAGACAATGTAATGACTGATGGACCGCTTTCTTTTTCAAATATTGCTCGGTACACACCTATTACTTCGTTGGCATCTGCTGGTCTAAAAACTTCAAGATTTGGAGTTACACGTAGAGATGCTAACTGCTCTACTGGTTGATGCGTTCTTCCATCTGGACCTACACTAATGGAATCATGAGTAAAAATATAAGTTACTGGCAAATCCATCATAGCAGACATTCTAATGCTTGGTTTTAAGTAATCGCTAAAGCTTAAAAAGGTAGAACCATAAGGATGATAACCACATAAGGCCAAACCGTTTAATATTGCTCCCATGGCATGTTCTCTTACTCCAAAAAAGATATTTTTACCTATATAATTTTCAGATGTAAAATTTCCTACTTCTTCAATATAGGTTTTTGTTGGTGTAAACAAGTCTGCACTTCCGCCCATAATACTTGGATATTTTGGAACAATAGAAGATAGGATTTTACCGGAAGTTACTCTAGGAGACTCTGCTTTATCTATAGGTGCTTCATATATGACATCTTTCATGTCATAAGTTTTATATCCTTGAATGAATCCTTCTAATATTCTTCTATCTTCTTCCTCCATATTCTCTAGATTTTTTTCAAACTTTTCTGATATATTTTTACATCTATTATGAATTAATGTTTGAAAGTCTTCCATGGTAATTTGAGAAATGGTAAATGGGATGTCTCTAATTTGCATCTGTTCTTTTATTTTTGTAATATCTTCTTTTTCTAGCACACCACCGTGAACTTTGTTGGTGCCTTCTAATTTTGAGTATTTTCCAATTGTAGTTTTGATTTCAATTAATGTTGGCTTTTCTGTCTCTGCTTTAGCATCTTCTATCGCTTTAGAAATTGCTTTAATATCTTCTCCATCTGACACAGTAATTACATTCCAGCCTTGAGAGATAAAACGCATCGCTACATTTTCATTAAAACATTCGCTAGTAGGACCATCTAAACACACGTTATTAGAATCATACAAAACGATTAGCTTATTTAGCTTTAGAGTTCCAGCTAGAGAGGCCGCTTCATAGGAAATTCCTTCCATTAAGTCTCCGTCACCACATAAGACATAAATATTGAAATCAACAATTTCTTTTTTTCCTTTATTAAATCTGGCTGCTAAATTACGCTCTGCAATGGCCATTCCTACGGCTGTTGCAAAACCTTGACCCAATGGTCCAGTAGTCATTTCTACTCCTGGTGTTGTTCTATATTCTGGATGGCCCGGTGTCTTAGAATCTATTTTTCTAAAATCTTTTAAATCATCCAATGTTAATGGGTATCCAGCCATATATAATGTTGCATATAACAATGCAGAACCGTGTCCTGCAGACATAATAAAGCGGTCTCTGTTATAAAAATTAGGATTAGCTGGATCTATTTTCATATGATGAGCAAACAAACTATACATAATTGGAGCAGCCCCTAGTACAATTCCTGGGTGCCCGCTTCCAGCCTCCTCAATCATATCAATGCCTAATGAGCGTATTTGATCAACTATTTTTTCCTCATTGATTTCACTCTCATCTCGTTTTGGTGTTACCACGTAAATCACTCCTTATGTTTTCATTATAACAAAGATTATAATTTTTGTAAAAAAATAAAAATTAATCTAGTCTTATTTTTAGATATATTTTAAAAATTATTCTTTTTTACAAAAATAAAAAGAGGATACTCCTCTTATGTAGTGTGTTTATGTTCTTGACTAGTTGTTAAGCTTTTTACATAGTTTTGATGTTTTTGATAATGATAGTTGCTTAAATATACACGACCATCCTCATAAATTGCTCCTGTTTCTGATAAATAATCTTCTAATGGTTTGGTTACTTTTGTAGAGTCAAACACTTTTATTGTTTTTTTACTCTGATTAGAAGCTAAATATTCATCATAGGCGATGATTCTAGCTCCTAATTCGTCTGGTGATGATTGCTGTATCCACGGTGCTTGCATTTCTATATAATCAGGATTAGGCTCTTCTTTATAGCAACCTCGCTCTATTAAATACTCGGGCAGAGTATAATAAGCTTCCCCATATGGTACATCTTGCATTTGAAATTTTTGTGCTAGTTCTAATAATCTTTCTTGCCCTTCTTTGCCAACCTTATTAACGCCAAAAATCATACACCCTCTATGATAGTCTCTTCTTCTTATATCAGATTCTGACAACTGAAATAAAATCTCTTTATTTTCATCAGATAGATTGTCTATCACAACCTCTATCCAACATTCACCCTCATTTAAATAATCGCTTACCATAAATGTGTATACGTTTTTCTTCCATAATTCTTCACATGCAGGAATACACTCCTCCATTATATATATTTGGGGATTTTGTTCTACCATTTCCATAGGACTACGAGGTGTTTCGTTATATTCCTCATTTTTAGGTAGATATCCTTTTAATAGCAATCTGTTTTTTTCTTCTCTTTTTTCCTGCTCTATTTCTTCTGGGGTTTTTATAAATTTAGCAAGGTATTCTTCGATATCTATATCTTCTTGTTCCATATTCATTACTCCTTTTATTGTAATTATTATAACATAGTTTTTTGTTTCTTTTATCTTATTGCTATCTGGATTTTTTTGATGACTTACTTTTCCTATTTTAATATTTTTCTTGTAGATTTTGTTTAATGAATAAATTACTTTGAAAGATTGAAAAAAATAAACTTCTCTCTTTCCTATCATTATATACTAAACTATTTTATACGGTCTGATCAAACTTTTTTATATTAGTTTTTTGTGCTGAGTAGTTTTGCTTAGTTCTTAATTCATGCATTTGTCTGCAAAACTCTATTTCATGCCATATACTGTCTGCTACTTCTTGGTTTTGATAAAGTAGATGTATTTGTTCATAAGAATATTCATAAAGCTCTGTTTTATCTAGCACTGGTCCATAACCTACACCACCATTTATTACTCCCCATTCCCAAGCATCTAGTGTTTCTTCGTATTCTCCTTGGTGGGGGTATAATTCCATTACAAGTCGTGATTTTTCTTCTTTGGTCCAATTTTGATTTTTTAAAATATAATACCTTATATCATATTCGCCATAGCCATGAAGAATATTATTATTTACTTTTTCTATGGCTTCTGATACTGCAAATTGTTTTTGTGCATCATTTAAAGGAAAATCTTTCTTCCATAGACCAATTAATAAAAAGGAATCTCTTTTTCTTTCTCCTAGAGGGCTTAAAGCTATTCTCGCAATGTCTTTATTACTGTACACTGTTTCTGCTAATTTTTGATAAATTTCATCTGGTGCTTTGTTTTCTGTTGTTGCAAACATTAGGATAGCCTCTGATATCGTCAAACTTTTTAATGTATCTCCATCATTCCATTTGTTTCTTATTACTTGAATGGCATCTAATAATATTTTTTTATCTTCCTTTATTTCTTTCCAAATTTGATTTCTTTTATTAATATTACGTTCTTTTGTGCCACCATAAGTGGCTCTATATAATTTTCCTTCTATTTCTTTTGAGTCTGTCATTTTATCACTTCCTTACATTGAATATCTATGATGATATCGTTATTCTATTTTTATGTTTGTCCTGTTATAGTCAGTTAATAATAGAATACCACTTTAATACTAAAGTTCGAATTCTTTTCTACATATCTCATCCTTATTTTTTAGCCGAGTAAAATACTCCTCTCATTACCATAATCATACCATTCATTCTACTTTGTGTCCATGCATTTTAACTAGCTAGTTATCCTTAATAAAGAAGGAATTATCAGAATTAGAAAAGAAAGAAAACATTTATGCTAGATTTGATGAAAATATCAAGAAATAAGTGCCATCACAATATAAAAATACTATATACTGAAAAATTTGATTATAGAATCATTAATTTTCTTCATAATATACTTTATCAAATAATAAGTCTAGTTCATTTTTAGAAATAGTAAATACAAAATTCTTGTTTTTGTTCTTTCCAAAAGTATCTTTATTTCTAGAAAATCTAAGTATTAATGATACTTTTATTGTCTCTTGTTCTAGACATTTTATAAAGGAGTCTATCCCTTGATATTTAAAACATTCGATTTTATAGTATCGAAAATATAAATCATTATTTATCTTCTTTTTACTAGCATAAATTAATGCTAATTTATTTAGTTTTATTAAGAATCTTTTTTTAATAGAGTCTAAATATATATAACCTCGATTTTCTATTGGTACTTGTTCACTATTGTATATTTTAATATATATCTTTTCATTATCTATTTTTAATTCAAAATAATATTTATTATCTATAGAAACTTTTTTATTTAGTTTTAAACCTATAGTTAGCTTTTTATAATCTTTATATATTGTATCTTGTATTCCATATGTTTCTAAAAGATAATTGCTTTCAAATAAACTTGGTCCATCGAATGATAACGAAAATAGGGTTACATCATATCTGCTAAATCTTTGTGTGCACTTTATTTCTATTCCATTATAATCTGGAAAAAACATACTATCCGCTTTTTTGTCTAAATAATGTTCTAACGTAAGTCCTGCTGCGTTATATAGATTATTGTTAATTCCTTGTATATAACCTTTCCTATTTAATTCTTCAAATTTTTTGATTATATTTTCAAAATCGTTATTCATAATTCGCCTCTTTTGGGTGATTATAATATCAGTTGGTTAGAGTGTTTTTTGACGATAATTGTCGATGATGAATTTTCTATCAGTAACGGCGGTCACTGGCACAAAAAAAAGAGTCCTGTAGGGTCCTCTTAATTTTCATAATGGTGCGAGTAACAGGAGTTGAACCTGCACGTCTAAGACACTAGATCCTAAGTCTAGCGCGTCTGCCAA
>CALVYF010000034.1 GCA_944372055.1 uncultured Bacilli bacterium
CAAACAACCTTATTAGGAGCAGTAAGTAGTGCAGCATTAGCATATAATTGTGCAAAGAGTACAAGTAAAAATAGAAGTAGTGCAAAATCAGAGCAAGAAGCACAAATTATTAATATGGTATCAGAATATCAAGCAAATCAACAAGAACGAGTATCAGAGAGCGTGAAAATGACTGCTTAACTTTGGAGGTGATTTATTTTGTTGGAAGAAGGTCTTATTATAACTCTTGATAATCACAAACAATATATTATTGTTAAAATGGTAGAGTGGAAAAACCAAGAATATTATTATTTATTATCGACTCAAAAGCCTATAGAAAATTTAATTGTAAAAGGTACTGTTCATAATAATGTAATGAATTTTCAATCAGTTTCTGATTCCAGTGAATTTGAAACAGTGATGAATCTATTTCAACAAGTTTTATAAACTAGTTTTTACTAGTTTTTTTCTTTTATTTATATTATAATTAAGTGGGTGATGAACTTTGAAGCTAATCGTTAATAAAAATAGTGAATTGTTGGAATATTTATATGAAAATTTAGATATGCCTAAAAAGCGTGTGAAACAATATCTAGTTCATGGATCTATTTATGTGGATGAAGACCGTGTTACACAGTATAATTATCCACTTATTGCTGGTATGAGAATTACTATTGATACGAATAGTAAAAATATAAAGAAAATTCCTTTTGAAGTGTTGTTTGAAGATGAACATTTAATTGTTGTTAATAAACCTAGTGGTTTACTTACAATTGCTACTGATAAAGAGAAAGAACGTACTTTATATCATATTGTTAGAGATTATGTTATTTCTAAAAATCCTAGAGGACGTATTTTTATTGTTCATCGTTTGGATAAAGATACGAGTGGTATTGTTTTATTTGCAAAAGATGAGAAAACAAAAAATCAATTACAAGAAAATTGGAATGAGTATGTATCTTTGCGCGAGTATACAGCAATTGTATCTGGTCATCCAAAAGAAGAATCTGGTCAGATTATTCAGTATTTAAAAGAGACAAAAACTAATTTAGTATATGTATCTCGTCATGAGGATGGTAAAAAGGCAATTACTAATTATTCTGTAATAAAGTCTAGTGAACATTATTCTATGTTAAAGGTTATCATTGAAACTGGTCGTAAGAATCAGATTCGTGTTGCATTTTCAAGTAAAAAAATGCCTATTGTTGGAGACAAGAAGTATGGTGATAAGAATAAAGTAAATCGTTTGTTTTTGCATGCTAACCGTTTGAAAATTTATTATCCAGCAATAAAAAAAGATATTTTATTTGAAACGTCCATTCCTAATGAATTTAAGAAGCTTATGAGTCATGATGCATGATATACGATGCATAAAAATTTGACAATCATATAAAATTATGGTAGTATTAGTTCATCGATTTTAAAATGTTGAAGAAAAGAAGTAACTATTCTCAACTTTTTGTAGAGAGTTCGTGGTTGGTGAAAACGAATAAAAGCGAGTAGTGAATAACATTTCTGAGTGCTTAAAGAATTAAGTAGACTAAGCCGGGAGCAGACCGTTACATTTGCTGGATTTGATAGAATCGAAAAAGTGATTATAGAGATATTAATAACCTTTATAATAAATTGGGTGGCACCGCGGAAGACTAGTTTCGTCCCATAGTACTAATAAGTATTATGGTACAGACTAGTCTTTTTAATTTATTATTTAAAGGAGTGATTATTATGTGTGGATTTACAGTCTATACAAAGAAAGATGTAAGTAAAGAAGAATTTATGAAAGGGTTTTCTAAAATACAATATAGAGGACCTGATATGAGTCGTATTGAGGAATATGACTTTGGAATTTTTGGGTTTCATAGATTATCTATTATGGGACCTGAAGTTAGTGGAATGCAACCATTTCATAGAGATGGTAGTGTTCTAGTATGCAACGGTGAAATTTTTGGTTTTCATAAAATAAAAGAAGAATTAGAACGTGATGGGGTAAAATTTAGTAGCGAAAGTGACTGTGAAGTTTTACTTCCTATGTATGAAAAATATGGTTTAGATATGTTTCGTATGTTAGATGCAGAGTATGCTTTAGTATTTTATGATTCTAAGAAAGGGGACTTTATTGCAGCAAGAGATCCTATTGGAATAAGAGCTATGTTTTATGGATATTCTAAAACTAGTCATTCTATTATGTTTGCTAGTGAAGCAAAAGCATTAGTAGATTTATGTGATGAAGTTTATCCATTCCCTCCAGGATATTATTATACCGATGGAAAGTTTACTCAATATAGTGATATGACAAAAGTAGATAAGTTTGTATCTGGTGATTTAGAAACAATTTATCCAGAAATTCATAAGAGATTAGTAGAAGGGGTTAAGAAGAGACTTGATTCTGATATGCCAGTTGGTTTTTTACTTAGTGGAGGGCTTGATTCTAGTTTAGTTTGTAGCATTGCTGCTAAAATGTCTGATAAGCCAATTCGTACGTTTGCGATTGGTATGGATATGGATGCGATTGATTTAAAATATGCAAAACAAGTAGCGGACTATATTGGTAGTGATCACACAGAAGTGATTATTACCAGGGATGATGTTATTGCTGCTTTACGTGATGTTATCTATCGATTAGAGACATGGGATATAACAACAATTCGTGCTAGTATTGGAATGTATTTACTTTCTAAGTGGATTAGAGAACATACAGATATTCGTGTTCTTTTAACTGGTGAAGTTAGTGATGAGTTATTTGGATATAAATATACTGATTTTGCACCTAGTGCAGAGGAATTCCAGAAAGAAAGTGAAAAGAGAGTTCGAGAACTTTATATGTATGATGTCTTACGTGCTGATAGATGTATTTCTAGTTGTTCTTTGGAAGCCCGTGTACCATTTGCGGATTTGGACTTTGTATCTTATGTTATGAGTATTGATCCTAAATTAAAGATGAATAGTTATGGGCAAGGTAAATATTTACTTCGTAAATCTTTTGAGGGAGATTATTTACCACACTCTATTTTATATAGAGAAAAAGCTGCTTTTAGTGATGCGGTTGGTCATTCTTTAGTGGATGATTTAAAAGAATATGCTGAAAGTGTGTATAGTGATGAAGAGTATCAAAAAAGAAGAAAAAAATATTCTAAACATACACCGTTTACAAAAGAATCATTATTGTATCGTGAGATATTTGAAGAATTTTATCCTGGACATAGTGACTTTATAGTTGACTATTGGATGCCAAATAAGGAATGGGATGGATGTCAAGTAGATGATCCTAGTGCCAGAGTTTTATCAAACTATGGAGATAGTGGAAAATAAATGATATACTAATAGAGGAGGAATAATTATGGTTATTGATGCAAAAGAGTTATACGAAAAAATAGATGATTATATGGATAAAGAAGTTACAATTCAAGGATGGATTCGTAATCATCGTAAACAAAAAGAGTTTGGATTTATTGATTTTTCTGATGGTACTTGTTTTAATCATATTCAAGTTGTCTATGATGATAAATTAGATGATTTTTTAGAAATTCAAAAATATCATGTAGGTAGTGCAATTGAAGTTTTAGGAAAAGTTGTTGAATCTCCTAAAGAAGGACAAGCTTTTGAGATTCAGGCTAAGAAAGTTTCTTTACTTGGGGATTGTCCTGAAGATTATCCAATTCAACCTAAAAAACATTCACGTGAGTTTTTAAGAGAACAAGCTTATTTAAGACCTAGAACTAACTTATTTCAAGCTATATTTCGTGTTAGAAGTGTAGCCGCTTATGCGATTCATAGGTATTTTCAAGATAGAGGGTATGTATATTTCCATGCTCCACTAATTACAGCTAGTGACTGTGAAGGAGCAGGGGAGATGTTTCATGTTACTTGTATGGATTTAGAGAATGTTCCTAAAGTAGATGGTAAAGTTGATTATAGTAAAGATATGTTTCAAAAGCCCGCATCTTTGACAGTATCAGGACAACTTGAGGCAGAAACATTCGCTTTGGCTTATAAAAAGACTTATACTTTTGGACCTACATTTCGAGCAGAGAACTCTAATACTAAAGTACATGCTAACGAATTTTGGATGATTGAACCAGAAATTGCTTTTTGTGATTTAGATGGAGATATGGAAATTATGGAAGAAATGTTAAAGTATGTTGTTAGTTATGTACTTGAACATTGTAAAGATGAAATGGCTTTCTTAGATAAGTTTGTTGAGAAAGGTTTGCTTGATAAACTTACGAAGTTAGTAAATTCTAAATTTACTCGTGTTACTCACAGAGAAGTAATTGACATTTTACAAAAAGCGGATGTTAAATGGGAATTTGAGCCTAAACAAGGTGAAGATATTGCAAAAGAGCATGAAAAATATATTACTGAATATTTTGATGGTCCTGTATTTATTACGGATTGGCCTAAAGATATTAAAGCTTTCTATATGAAATTAAATCCAGATGGTGAAACTGTTGCGGCAGTTGATCTTGAAGTACCAGGTGCAGGTGAGATTATGGGAGGAAGCCAAAGAGAAGAAGATTATGATAAACTTGTATCTCGTATGAGGGAATTAGATATGGATATGAGTGAATTAGATTGGTATATTAACCTTCGTAAGTTTGGTGGATGCGTTCATTCTGGATTTGGTATGGGATTTGAACGTTTATTAATCTATTTAACGGGAGTTGAGAACATTCGTGATGTTATACCATATCCTAGAACTCCAGGAAATTGTGACTTTTAAGTTTACAGTATAATCTGTAAACTTTTTTTGTTTTGCTTTCCTTTTTTCTTTGTTGTGATATACTAACTTGTGCAAAAGAGGGATTCCATGGAAAAGATTTATGATTATATTTTACAGAAACAAACACATATTGGATTGCTTAGGTCTACTCAGGAAGATGCTGTTATTGCATTAGTTCATCCAGAAGACGATAGAATTAAACTATTAGCTGTTGCGGATGGGATGGGTGGAAAACAATATGGTGATATTGCGGCAAATTATGTATTACAGAAATTTGGGTATTGGTTTTTAGAGCAACAATTGTCTTCTTTTTCTGATGTTGCTGAACTAAAGGAAAAGCTTATTAATCTGGTTATGGAATGTAATCATCATTTTATTTCGGAATATGGTAGTGAACAAGTGGGAACTACATTAACCCTTGCTCTTGTGCTAGAAGAAGATACTCTTATTGTTCATTTGGGGGATTCTCGTTGTTATTTTTACAAAAATGGAGAAATTAAACAGGTGACAGAAGACGATAGCGATGTTTGGTTATATTATAAATATCAACATTTGAATAAAGAATGGTTACGTTATTTTGCTACTAGTAATATTATTCATAACTGTATTGGTATTTCTTTTCATGTATGTAGACCTCATGTTTATATTTTTTCTAATGATAGCTATAAAACGTTATTACTTACGACAGATGGTGTTACTGATTTTTTAACTGATTCTAAATTACAACATCTATTACGTGATACTGATATTCAAACTGTTTCTAAACGAATCATAGAAGAGGCTATTTTTGTTGATCAACATCTTTTTATTCCAAGTGATTTGAAAAAATATCCGTATGATCATTATTTGGTTCCGGTTCGTGGAAGAGATAATGCTAGTGTTGTCTTATTTTCTAAAATTTAAATTTTGAATATTTTTTTCATTTTTGTTCATTCTAAGTATTAGGAGGGATAAATAATGAAAAAAGTTGGTAAAGTTGTTCTTTGTTTTGGATTTTTATTACTTTTTTTAGCAGGATGTAGTACTACTATGAATACTCCTACTAGTAAAGTAGAGGAGTTTTTAGGAAAATATCAAAATATGGATGATGATGTTACTGTCCAATTAGATCAAGTGCTAGAAGAAGATGATAGTATGAGTGATGAACAAAAGGAAAAGTATCGTTCTATTTTAGAAAAACAGTATCAGAATCTATCTTATAAGATTGAAAATGAAGATATTCATGGAGATGAGGCAACTGTTGATGTAGAGATTGAAGTTTTGGACTATGCTACTACTATTCGAGATGCTAAAGAATATTATGAAGAACATAAAGATGAGATAGAAGCTGAAAGTAAAAAAGAACAATCTGATAATGATAATGTTTTAGAAGATGCTGCAGAAGGAGCAGAAGAAGCCGTAGAGGAAAGTGCTGCTTATATTGATTATAAGTTAAAAGAATTAGGTAATGTTAGCGATACTACCACTTATGATATTACTTTTTATTTAACAAAAGCAGATGGGGATTGGAAATTACAAAATATTTCAGATTTGGATTTACAAAAAATTCATGGTTTATATGAGGGATAGATATCTATTGATATCTATTTTTTTGGAATTCTTCTTAATTTGACTTTTTTTTTGAAACTAATTTTGTTATACTTATAAATAGAATAGAGGGTGTTAGCGTGATAGGTAGAATTGAAGAAATTATTGATAATAGTGTTACGATAAAGTTAGATATTAATATCAATGAACAACCTAATTTAGTTAATTTGCATGTTATTTTTGAGGATGGTACTGGAAAAAAAGTTGTTGCTGAAATAGCTAATGTTAATCAGACAAAAATGATAGCCAATGTTGTTGGGGAAATTAATGATGGTAGATTTACTCCTGGTGCTAGTTCAAAACCTGCGTTTAAGTCTACGATTCGTTTAATTAATATGGAAGAGTTGGCTTTATTATTTGGTAAGCAAGAGACTGAATTTGGTTTTACTAATTTTGGTACTAGTAATGTTTATGAGGGGTATAAGATAAATGTTCCTATCAATGAGTTTTTTAATGCACATTTTGCTATATTAGGGAACTCTGGTGCTGGTAAAAGTTGTACGGTTGCATCTATTCTTCAGAAATTATATACTAGTAGTCCAACTCCACCGGTTAATTCAGCATTGTTCTTTTTTGATGCTTATGGTGAGTATACGCATGCATTTAACACATTACATGAAAAAAATCCATTACTTAATTATAAGGCATATACTACGAATACTATTGATCCAGATTGTGAAATATTAAGAATTCCACCATGGTTACTTGATGTCGATGATTTAGCATTATTGCTAGATGCTAATACACCTGCTCAACTTCCTATTTTGGAAAAAACATTGAAATTAGTTCCCATTCTAACAGGAAATTCTTCTGTTGTTATTAAGCGTAAAAATGATATTATTGCTAGAGCATTGCAAGATATTTTACTAAGTGGTAATGATTCTACTAAAATTCGTGATCAAGTGATTGCTGTACTTACTAAGTTTAATACACCTGAACTTAATCTAGAAAGTACGATTGCGCAACCTGGTTATGTTCGTACTTTGAAACAGTGTTTATACGTTGATAAAGCTGGTAAGATGCAAGAAATGGAACTTGTTGTTGAATTTATTCGTGGATATATTAGCGAAGAGCAAGAAGAAATTAAAGAAGAAGATATGAATAAATTTTATGGTCTTGCAGATTTGGAACAAGCTATGGAATTTGCTCTTATTAGTGAAGGTATTTTAAAGAGTGATAAAGTCTTTGATACTGCTAATGTTATGAGTGTTCGTCTTCATACATTGGCAACAGGTGATAATAGACATTATTTTGAATATCCAAAATATATAACAAGAGATCAATATATTGAGTCTTTAACAATTGATTCTAAAACGAATTCTAGATGTCAAATTATTAACTTTAATATTAACTATATTGACGATAGATTAGCCAAAGTAATTACTAAGATTTTGTCTCGTATGCTTTTCTTACGTGCTAGTACATTAAAGCCTCGTGGTTCTATGGCTTATCATGTTATTATTGAGGAAGCGCACCGTTATGTTCAACATGATAGTGATGTAGAGTTGTTAGGATATAATATTTTTGAACGTATTTCAAAAGAGGGTCGTAAATATGGTGTGTTTTTAGGACTGATTACACAAAGACCAAGTGAACTTTCTGATACTTGTGTTTCACAATGTATGAACTTTGTTATTCTTAGAACACTTCATCCAACAGATTTACAATATATTAAGGAAATGGTACCTAATGTTTCTTCAGAAATCGTATTACAACTTAAGAATTTGAAACCTGGTAACTGTATTGCTTTTGGTAGTGCATTCCAAGTACCAACTTCTATGTATATTGATCTTCCAAATCCACGTCCACTTTCTAATAATGTGGATTTGAAAGTGGTATGGTATCAAAAACAAAATTCTAATGCTTTGATAAATCCATCTGTTTCTTCTGGAAATATTGGATCTACTTCGGCTATTAAAACGGCAAACTTTATGCCTGCTCAGGGTAGTGTTCAACCACAGCAAGTAGCGGGAATTAGTGCTGGTGGTGCTACAGCAATGAATCCGGGTGGAGTTTCTCAAGTTGCTCAAGTGGCTCCAGTTGCTCAAGATTCTGTACAAAATAGATTTATACAGCCTCAGCAAGCACCAGTAAATGGTTAATTTATACTTTTCCTTTTGGAAAATCTGTGATAGAATAATATTTAGTTAAGATAAAAATGGAGGATAGGAATATGGCTTTAGATAAATTAAAAAATTTGTTCGGTGGGGAAGAAGATACTATTGAAGAAGGTACAGATGAAGAATTCTATTCTACTTCTCGTGAAGAGTACCATGAAGAAAATGGTGTTGCTGGTAGTAAGATGATGTTACTTGAACCTCGTGCTTATTCTGAAAGTCAACAAATTGCAGATTATTTAAAGAATCGTTCAGCAGTTGTTGTTAACTTGAAGAGAGTGACACCTGATCAAGCAAAGCGAATTGTAGATTTTTTAAGCGGAACTATTTATGCAATTGGTGGAGATTTACAAAAATTAGGTGGAGGAATTTTCTTATGTACTCCTAATAATGTAAATGTGGAAGGTAAGATTAGTGATGATGCTAGTCCTGCTAAATCTACTAAAAGTAGTAAAAAAGATAAAGATGATGATTTTGATTTTTAGTTAATGTTTTCTGAGGTGATTATATGGAAAAATTCAGTTATGAAACCAATGGATATAATCGCCAGGAAGTGAATCAGTTTGTTAGTGATGTCATTGCACAGACCGAAGGTATTATTAAAAAATGTAAGGCTCAAGGGGAGGCTTTAGAAAAACTAAAAGCAGAAATTGAGCATTATAAGAGGATGGAAGCTACATTGCAAACGGCAATTCTTAAAGCTGAAGAGACTGGCGATAATATTAAGCGAATGGCTAGAGAAGAACATGAGATGATTGTTCGTGATGCCAAGAATAATGCTAGTCGTATTGTCAATGAAGCATTACTAAAGGCTGAAAAAATAGAAAATCATGCTGAAAATTTAGAAAAGAATATGAAAATATTTAAACGTAAATTAAAAGTCATTATGGAGCAGCAAATGGCTGTTGTTGATGAAATAGAACTTTTAGAATTAGATCCTAAGTAGGATCTTTTTTTGTTTTCATTTAATATTTATGATATTATAGAATAAAGAATAGGAGATAGATTATATGGATGTACCAAGAAATGCAAGTTATTATCAAGAACATTTAGAGGAGATTAATCAAAAACTAGAAAATTTAGGTGATAAAAGACAAGGTTTAAATCATACACTTCAAGAGATTGAAGAAAGAAAAGAGAAAGCTTATCAACGTTCTCCTTCGTTAGAGCAATTAATTGAGGTTACGAAGTTAGAGATAGAGGAAAATAAAGTATCTCGTCAATTAGTAGATTTAGAAGGAGATGAAATGCGTGCTGAAAGCATTCGAAGGGAATGTAATATTTATCTTAATCATTTTTCTAATCGTATTACTGATAGACAGTTTGTCAATGCTTCTTCTCAAGAGAAATATCAGCGAACTATTACTATGTTAGAATATGATATTAAAAACTTTTCTTATGATTTAAAAGGAAATCAGTTGCAAATAAAATTATTGGGATTATTAGCTGCAAAGGGAGAAATTACTGCTTTAGAAAAAAATGAAAGGATAGAGTCGTTAGAACAGGATAGTGCTTCCCTTGTTGATGAAATTAGTTTCAGGGAAGAGAATATTTTTAAGACTAGAAAAGAAAAGATAGGACGTATGCTTGGATTTAATCTAGATTCGGGGTTGATTGATTCAGCTACTTGGAGGTATCAAATTTCTCTTCTTAATCAGGCTACTAGTCTTTCTGATAGATCTGAACAGGCAATTCTTTCTAGTAAGCCCAATTCAGATGTTACTGGCAAAAAGAAATAGTTGTATTCCATTTTCTTTTTGATTATAATATAAATATTCTTTTTGGAGGTAATTATATGAAATTAAATTTAAATCGTGGTATTAAAGGCGCTTTATTTGGGGGAGTGGTGTTACTTGCTGGGACTGGTGTCATAGGATGTAGTAATAAAGAGGATGTTCCTAGTACGCCTAGTTTATTAGAAGGTACGATTTTAGAAGATACTTATGTTGTTATAGACTCTAATGAAGATGTTTATATTGTTCGTCCAACAGAAGAGTATCATAATATTGATATTTCTTCTTCTTGGGATGGAAAAGCTAATCATTATGTTGATGTTTTGTCTGGCAATTGTTATCATGAAGCACTTTTTGATAATGATTCTTGTTATTTTGAGATGCATGGAATTTTTTCTATAGATATTGTTAGTCAAGAATCTATCTCTCATTATTTGACAACTGAAGATTTATCTAAAGGGGAGTTTAGTAATGAAGATGTTGTTGAAATTATTCAAAGAGTACGAGATGGTAGTTCAACAGATACTAATGTTAATATAGAGGAAAAAGCTAAACAATATACTAAATAAAATGATTGCAGTTTGTTTAAAAGTATGTTATATTTAGTTGGAAAGCATGTGCGAAAGACGGAATGCTTTGGAGTATGTAGAGAGCTTGTGGTTGGTGAAAACAAGTTATGAAGAAGCATTTAGATCACTTTCAAGTTGCGATTTATGGATAAGATAAATACGGTAACGCGTTATAGTATTAGAGATAGATTTTTCTATGAACTAAGGTGGTACCACGAGCAATTCGTCCTTTGGATGATGCTCGTTTTTTATTTAGAAAGGAGTTTGTTATGAATAAGTTAGAATTTTATTTTTGGTCTATTGCTGATACCATTAGCCAAGGATTAAATTATGTTACACATTATCATCAATATCATACCAATGGAAAAGTTATTGATAGTTCTAAATCCTTTGAGAAAAGAAGAACTCATGAAACAGTTCTTGATAGTTCTAAATCATTTAGAAAGAGAAAAACATCAGAAAAGGTGATTAGACATCATGGCAGAAAGGGAAGAGGATAGAATATGGAATTTAAAAAATTGGAAAAAGGTTCTATTCATGAAGTAGAATCAAAATATGTAAAAGAATGGAAAGAAAAAGATATTTTAAATAAAACTATTGAAAATAGAAAAGATAGAGAAGATTTTGTCTTTTATGATGGACCAATTTATGCGAATGCAAAACCTGGAATTCATCATGTTTTTGCAAAAACTATTAAAGATGCATTTTGTAAGTATAAGACAATGTCAGGATATCGTGTATTAAGAAAGATTGGACTTGATACTCATGGACTTCCAATAGAAGTTAACGTTGAGAAAAAATTAGGTTTTAAAAATAAGAATGATATTGAAAAACTTGGAATTGAAAAGTTTTGTGAAGAATGTAAAGTTGAGACTGATAGTAATATTGATGAAGTTAGAAAAGTTACAGATATGATGGGGCAGTTTATTGACTGTGAAAATCCTTATGTTACTTGTAGTAATGATTATATCGAGTCTGAATGGTGGATTGTTAATGAATTAAATAAAAAAGGCTTAATCTATCACGGTAATAAGGTTTTACCTTATTGTCCTAGATGTGGTACAGAACTTGCATCACATGAAGTTTCTCAAGGATATAAGGAAGTTAGTGTTAATACTGTTATTGTTCCATTTAAAGTGGTTGATAAAGATGAATATTTCTTGGTATGGACAACGACTCCTTGGACTTTGATGGCTAATGTTGCTTTATGTGTGAATCCGGATTTAGAATATGTAAAAGTTCATTCTCGTGGATATACTTTTTATGTAGGTAAAAGTTTAGCTGATAGTGTATTAGGTGAAGATTA
>CALVYF010000035.1 GCA_944372055.1 uncultured Bacilli bacterium
GTATAATAAATCAAAAAATATAAATAGAAAGGGATCAATCAAATAGATTAATATTTCTATAAGATTGATTATACGAGGAGTTATGAAAACATTTATTAGAGGAATTTTAACGACGGTATTAGTGTTTACCTTTACTTTAATACCAACAGTAATGTATGCGGAAAGGACAATTAACAACGATTTGATTGGACAATATTTTAAAGAAGAAATTACCAATCAAATGACAGAGAGTATTACAGAAAATTTAGATGGTCTATCAGAAGAAGAATACAGCAAAATAAAAGATACCATTAAAAATGATGAAGAGATTAATGCTTTTGTAGAAAAATACAGTAATCGTATCATAGAAGACTTATCAAAAGATCAAATCGATGATGTTAATTTAGAAGAAGATATCAAAAATATTCTACATGGAAATAAAGATATGGTAGAAAAAGCAATTGGAAGAGAGATAACTGATGACCAACTAAATCAAGCAATAGAAGAAGCATTCGGAAGCGAAGAAATAGAAAATAGTTATCAGCAAATAATAGAAGAAGCAAGACAAGAAATGCCAGAAGATGCTCAAACTATGGTAGATGGTTATAATACAATTACTTCAGATGAATTTATCATTACTTCAATTATAATATCGGTAATCGCTATAATAATTATTGCATTATTAAAAAAACCATACTACAAATGGATTGTCAATGTAGGAATTGCCGGAATCATCGCAGCCCTTTTCGTTGCACTAATTGGTGGAAGTATTTCCTTAATTATAAACTTAGTAATAGAGTCAATAGAAGGAACCATGCAAATAGAAGCGACCCCAATGCTAATAACTTCCGGAATAATGTTAGCAATAAGTATTATTTTAATAGTTATAAATCATATTTTAGATAATCGAATGGAGAAAAGTAATGCTATATCCTAAATTTTTAAAAGATAAAGATACTATTGGAATTACTGCACCGTCGCAAGGTGTGGGAGATAATATTGAGTCTTTTGAAAAGTCTATAGCGACCTTAAAAAAATATGGATATCAAATAAAAGAAACCGCAAGTGTTAGAAATAAAGGTATTACGTCTACAACTGGAGAAAAAAGAAGTAAAGAATTAGATGAGTTAATTACGGATAAAAATATTAAAATGATTATTTGTGCAACAGGTGGAGATTTTTTAGTAGATATGTTACCATCTATTAATTGGGAAAACATAAGAAAAAATCCAAAGTGGATAATGGGTTATTCTGATCCTACAGCGCTTTTATACATCACAACAACAAAATTAGATATCGCTACCTTATATGGTTGTAATGCAGGTAGTTTCAATCAAACAAAACTACATCAATGCCTAAAAGATACCTTAGAAATTCTAAGAGGAAATATAATAGAACAAACTAGTTTTGATTTTTATCAAAAAGACTGGTTAGAAGAAACAGATGGTTATCATTTAACAGAACCAGTCTACTGGGAAGACTTAAATGGAGAAGTAAACATAAAGGGGAGAATGATTGGAGGATGTCTAGATTGTCTCAAAGACTTAATTGGAACCTCGTATGATTATACCAACGATTTCATACAAAGATATAAAGAAGATGGAATCATTTGGTACTTTGATGTTTGCGAACTATCAGTAGAAGTCTTCTATCGAACTCTATTTCAAATGAGAGAAGCAGGATGGTTTCAATATATAAGAGGAATGGTTATTGGAAGAGTGGCAGTGCCAAGTTGTTTTTACAAAGATTTTTCATATCAAGAGGCTCTAAAAAAATTATTCCCGGATATTCCGTTAATCTTTAATGCAGATATAGGGCACGTACCACCTAAAATGACTATCATTAATGGAAGTATAGCCCATATTACTTGTAAAAATGGGAAAGGTGCAATTACTCAAATTTTATGATATAATAAAAAAGAGAAAAGAGGAGTAGTTTATGTCAGAAGAAGAATTAGAAAAGACAGGAATTCTAAAAGATTTATTAAGTAAAGAAGATGAAGAGGAAATGACAATTAACGAAATGATAGAAGAATTCCTAGAACAATTAGACTACTTAGATATGGACTCAAAAAAGAAAACAAAGTTAAAAACCTTAGCTAAACAAATCCAAGAAGAAAAAAATGAACAAGCCAAAGAGTTTCTATTTAACGAATTAAAAAAGATAGCTAACGAACAATAAGCTATCTTTTTATAATGCCTCAATCATAGTTTTAACTAATTGGCTGGATTTATAAGCTGCAATCACTTCAAAATCTTCCTCTCCATCAGAGAAATCTGAAATAGTACGAACCGATAAAAAAGGAATATGATTTAATTTACAAATATGTCCAATAGAAGCACTTTCCATATCAACAGCATAAGCTCCCGTGGTTTTATAAATATAATCTCTCATTTTAGCATCTGTAACAAAACAATCTCCACTAGCAATAGGAGCAATATAATAGTTATCCACTTCTAACTGTTTTAAAGCATCTTCGGCAATATGAATTAACTTAGTAGAAGCACTAACTTTTCCTTGTTCAGGAACACTATATTCCATAATTCTAGTAGGTTGGAAATCATGATAAGTAACGTAATTGCTAAGAATAACATCCATAATTTTAACTTTACTAAGTAAACTGCCAGCACACCCAGAATTAATAATCAAATCAACATGAAAATGATCAATAAGATACTGTGTCATTGCTCCACTATTTACTTTCCCAATTCCCGAACGACATACAACTAATTTTTTTTCTTGATATTTACCTAAATAAATATCCCAAATCAAATTTTCTTCTTTTTTTAACTTAAAAATTTCAATAAATTTCTCAACTTCTTCATCAAAAGCCCCAATAATTCCAATAACCATAAAATATATACCTCCAAAGTGTCAATAATATGTCTAGTATAACATAGATTTAGTTAGATCACTTCAAAAAAAATATAAAAAATGATATAATGATAAGCCATAAGGGAGGGATAGTATGGAGTATTTTGATAGATTTTGTAAGTATTTAAGTGGACTAACGACAATAAATGAAACATATATTTCTTTAGTTTTATCAACTACAATTGTATTACTATTATTTACCTTCTTTAAAAAAATAGGAAGAAGAACAATCAGAAAAAAAATAGAAGGAAGAAAAGAATATTTTATTAATCAAACAATTCAAATTGTCTTGAATGTAACAGAAGTTATTTTCTTATTATTTATATGGAATGATTACATTCAAAATTTAATGACCTTAATTAGTGTTACTTCAGCAGCAATGACAATTGCATTACGTGAAATCATCTTAAACTTCTTCTGTGGAATTTATATAAAAGTAAAAAAACCATTCCAAGTAGAAGATAGAATTGAAGTAAAAGAAATACGTGGAGATGTCATGAATATTTCTTCACTAAATTTTGAAGTATTAGAAATATCTACAGATGAAAAGCACGGACAATCAACAGGCGTAATTGTGACTTTTCCAAATTCTATTGTCTTTTCTGAACCAGTAAGAAATATTAATAAAGGATTTAAATATATCTGGGATGAATTAACAGTAAAAGTGGCAATGGACTGCGATTTAGTAAAAAATAAGCAAGAATTATATAAAATTGTAAATAGTATAGAAGTAATCAAAAATATCCCTAAAAAGATGAAAACGCAGATTAATGATATCAATACCACAAATAGAGTATACTTTAACAAATATGATCCTACAATATATACAAAAATTGTAGATGACCATATTGAATTAACCATTCGCTACTTAATGCATCCTAAGAAAGGCAGGTTTGTAGAGAGTGTGATTTGGAATAAAGTACTAGAAAGTTATAAAGAGGGTAGAATAGATTTGTTTCCCGGAATGACAAAAGAAAGCAAAAATTAGCTTTCTTTTTCTTTAAATATTTTTCTATTATTCATCAATCGAGTATCATTAGGTAAATAAGTTAAAGCAATATCTACAAAATAAACAGCTTGTGAATATCTTTTTAAATAATAAGCACTAATAGATAATAAATCATAAATAGTACTATCCCAACTAAATGGCTCATTTATATAAGTTTGCTCGTGAGATTTAATTTCTAAGGCCCGAAAACATAAGTCTTCAACTACTTCATAATGCTCTAACTCATATTCCATCAAAGCTTTTTCTACGAAAGCATCTCGTAAATGGGGAGCTTCTTTCATAGCTAAATCATACCAACACCTAGCTTCATCGTAATTTTTTATGTTTTTGTAGCAGCGTCCTATAAAACGCATCGAAGCAGCCCGTTCATCTTTCCAAACAGCTTTAGGTAAAGTTAGGTGCTTTTTGAGAGTCTCAATAGCTTTATCCCACATTTCGTAATACATATACTCTCGTCCCAGATAATGCATATTCCTATCATCATTAGGATCTTCACGAACAGAAAGTTCAAGTAATGGCAAATAACTGCTTCTTGATTTTGAAGAATCAGGATAATGTTTTAAAACGACATCAGGACAATTTGCCACTACTTCTTCCCCTAAAGTGTAAGACAATACTTCATGAACAGGATGAGTCCATTGATATCCTTTCTTTTTGTGAATTTGATTTAAAAAGAAACTAACAATTGGTTGGTCATTTTTATCTAAACTCCAATGATAAGTATATTGACAGCGGGTAGTATTATCATTCCAAGCATTTTCAATTTTTTCACGCCAGCCATGTTCAAAAACCTCATCAAAGTCTGTACAAACACAAATATCACAGTCGTCAGGAACAAGTTCTAACGATTTGTTTCTCGCAACATCAAATCTCCATGGAGAAATAATTTCTTGCTCCACGTGTACACCAGCTTCTTTTAACAAGGAGACAGTATTGTCAGTAGAACCAGTATCTAAGACATAAATTTCATCCGCTTCCTTCATAGAATTGACCCATTTCGTTACAAATTTTTCTTCATTTTTAGAAATTGCATAAACGCATACTTTCATAAATTCACCCTTTCCTTTAACTATATGTAATAAGAAAATAAAAATGAAGAAATAAAAGAAATAAAAAAAGTTCTCGTTTTGAGAACTTTTCTATGAAAAAATTATGGCCCAGTAGGTCCGGTTGGTCCTGTAGCACCAGTAGCTCCTGTAGGTCCAGTAGGTCCAGTAACACTAGGTCCAGTAGGTCCTGTTGCACCAGTAGCTCCACTAGCTCCTGTAGGACCGGTAGGTCCAGTAACACTAGGTCCAGTAGGCCCTGTCGCACCAGTAGCTCCACTAGCCCCTGTAGGACCGGTAGGTCCAGTAACACTAGGTCCAGTAGGTCCTGTTGCACCAGTAGCTCCACTAGCCCCTGTAGGACCGGTAGGTCCAGTAACACTAGGTCCAGTAGGTCCGGTAGGACCAGTAGCTCCACTAGCCCCTGTAGGACCAGTAGGCCCAGTAACGCTAATTCCACTAGCCCCTGTAGGTCCAGTAATTCCAGTAGCCCCGGCTGCTCCTGTAGCACCTGTTGGCCCTTGAGGAAGAGTTAAATTAAGCACGAAATTTGGACTAACCCCCGTAATGCTCGCAGAAGCCGTACTACCAGGAGTACCAGTGGAGACAGTACCTATAGTTAAATTTGGTGTTGCACCTGTGGGACCAGTGCTTCCAGTAGGCCCAGTCGCACCAGTAGTCCCTGTAGGTCCTGTAGGACCAGTTGCACCTGTAGGACCAGTAGGGCCTGGGATAATGGAAGTAGCAGCCCAGCTAGCAGTAGCTGCATCCCACATGTAAACAGAGCCACCAACAACATAAGAATCTCCAGGGTTTCCTGTAGGGTGAGCAGCAATAAAAGATGCGAAATCAGGAAAATATCCTAATGTGGTAAGACCACTTCCCGCAGGTCCAGTAGGTCCGGTAGGACCAGTAGCCCCCGTAGGACCAGTAGGCCCAGTAATTCCGCCGGTTGCTCCAGTAGGACCAGTAGGGAAAAGACAAAAGATTACCCTAGGACGATTTGGCCTTGGACGTTCTGGGCAATCATCGTTTTGATTCCAATTTGGTAACATATGTTTCCTCCTTTCATTAATAAGATATGTTAAATATCAGAAAAAAGAGATAATAATTTACCTAAATACATATATTAAACTGAGGTGAAGTATGAGAAACTATATAGTACAAAAGGGAGATACTCTATATGGTATTAGTAGACAATTTGGAATTCCCGTAGAAACAATTAAAAGAGAAAATAATTTAACCAATAATACAATATCTGTAGGACAGGAACTAAAAATACCAATAAATCAAAATACAACTATCTATACGGTCAAAGCAGGAGATACATTATATGAAATAGCTAAGCAATACAATACGACAGTAGATGAGTTAATAGAACTAAATAATTTAAAAACAACATCTCTTTCCATTGGACAACAGCTAAAAGTACCGACGGAAGGAGAAACAGAAGAAGCTTATATCACATATATAGTAAAAGGCGGAGACAGTCTTTATGCAATTGCAAAAAAATATGAGATAACGGTAGAAACAATAAAACAAGCAAATGGGTTATCAAGCAATCTATTATCGATAGGACAAATATTAAAAATTCCAACAACCAACATCACTACCGACTATAAAGAATATGAAGTAAAAAGAGGAGATAGTCTTTACAGCATTGCAAGATTATTTAATACAACAGTAGATGACATTATGCAAACTAATAATTTACAAACAACTATTCTTTCTGTTGGACAAATTCTAAGAATACCCACAGAGAAAACTCCAACGATAATAGGAAAAGAATGTTTCGGAGAAGGGTATATAGAACCAAAATATGAAACGTATACGGTAAAAAAAGGAGATAATTTATATGATATTGCAAGGCGCTATAATACATCAGTAATAAATTTAATGGATTTAAATAATTTAACTTCTACTAGCTTACAAATAGGGCAAGTACTGAAAGTGAGGGAATTATAATGAATTTAATAAGCTTTGAAGATTTTAAAAAAACAGAAAGTTATCAAACTTTTATAAAAGAAAATCCATCTACTGGTAGATTAAAAGTAGAAGTGTTTACTGCCTATCAAGCAATTCCAATTCCAGACACAGATATTGTTATCACAAAAGATATAGATGGAGAAAAGGTTCTGTTTTTCGCTGGTAAAACAGATTCTAGTGGAATGATTAGTAATATCGAATTACCATCCCCAGAGGAAGATACAGATTATAAGCCTGGTTCTACTCCTAAATACACTGTCTATGATGTAACAGCAATTCATGAGAGTTACGAAAGAATAAAAAAATATGATGTTGCGATATTTGGAAATACAGGAGTAATTCAATATATTAAGATGATTCCAGACATAGATATGGAGGGAGAAAAATAATATGGCTGCAAGAACTCCAATAGTACCAACAGAAATAGTAGTACACTTAGGTCCACCAGATAGTGCTGCTAAAAATATAACGGTATCGTTCCCAGAATATATAAAAAATGTGGCATCTAATGAAATCTATCCATCATGGCCAACGGATGCAATGAAAGCTAATATTCTTGCTCAAATTTCTTATGCTTTAAATAGAATTTATAACGAATGGTACCCATCTCAAGGATATAATTTTGATATTACATCATCACCAGCATATGACCAAACTTTTCAAGAAGATTCTCAATTTTTTGAAACAATTTCTCAAATTGTAGACGACATATTTAATAACTACATTGTAAAAGGAGAGCAGATTCAACCCCTATTTGCAACTTATTGTGATGGTATTAATACTACTTGTAACGGACTATCTCAATGGGGAAGTGTTGATTTAGCAAAACAAGGCTTTTCCCCAATAGAAATATTAAAAAGATATTATGGAGATGATATAGAAATAATTTACAATGCCCCAGTATCTCCTAACGTTCCATCTTATCCTGGTTTTCCATTTCGTCTAGGATCAGCAGGAAACTTTGTAAGACAGTTAAAAATACAATTAAATAGAATCAGCAATAATTATCCAGCGATTCCAAAAATAGAAGAAGAAAATATATTTTTTACAACAGATATGGAAGAAAGTGTAAGAAAATTCCAAGAAGTATTTGATCTTCCAATTACAGGAGAAGTGGATAAAGCTACCTGGTATGAAGTAAAATATCTATATAATGCTGTAAAAAAAGTAGCAGATTTGGCAGGAGAAGGAATTGCTATTGAAGAAGTAGATTTTCCTTATGGAGATACCCTAGCATTAGGGGAAAGTGGACCATATATTAGAATATTAAATTATCTTTTGAACTTTTTATCTTATTTTAATACTAACATTCCAAAACTAAACCTTTCGGGAGAAGATTTCACAGAAAATACGCAAGAAATGTTAATGTCTTTTCAAACAGCATATGGAAAAGACGCTACTGGAATTGTTGATAGAGAAACATGGAATGACTTAGTAACAGCATATAACCAGACAAAAACAGAAATCCCTTCAGAATATCTATATTATGAAGATAAAATATATCCTGGTATATTTTTATCGAAAGGGATGACGGGAGATGATATAGAAAATTTACAAAAATTTCTATATACCATCTGTGATAAAACACATCAAATACCAGGAGTAAGAATAAATGGAACATTTGATGATTTAACAGAAGAATCCATCAAAGCAATTCAAAGGAAATATAGCTTACCAGAAAATGGTGTAGTAGGTCCTGCCACCTGGGATAAAATAGTATCCTGGGCAGAAAGTTTAGAATAATGTAAACCAATAATTAACACAAAGGATGACAATTAAAGTAAAAAAACGTACAAACATAACAAAAAAATAAGAAAGCATGCTATAATAAAGTTGTAGTAAAGAAAAGGGTTAGGTATGCGTCATAAAGATAAAAAAGAATTAATTAAAAAAATTATTAAAAAGAAAAAAGAATATCCAATTGTAGAAATCCATATTGCAAATTATAATAAAACTAATTTTTATTTAGCTTTATTATATAATAGTAATATAGAAAAATTTAAAGTGTTATATATTCCGATGGATATAATGGATACAAATAAAATAGAAGAATATTTTTGTTATCAATTTATAAATATAAATAGTGTTACATATATTATAAATCAAGCCAAGACAAAACTATCGAAATATGAAACAAAGGAAAGTAGAGATAAAAGAAATAAAAATATAGATAATTTTAAAATAGATTTAGATATCCATATTGATAAAAAGACTTATGACTTTCATATGACAAGATATTTACCAAAAGAGTGGAAATTTCTTTTTGAAACAATGGCTTTAATGTTTGAACACGTGCCTAATATCATGGGAGAATTAGCTATGGAAATCTTGTCTGTAGTTATGAATACAAATGATTTAATTGAATATCAAGCAAGTCTAAATTGTGATTTATGGGAGAATAATTTAATTGAGTTTTTCCCAGTATTAAAAGATGAGAAAAAACTAATCGAAGGAAATCTATCTTTTTTAGAGAGTGTAAATGGAAAATATTATGCTATTATAGAAAACCACTTATTAATTATAGAATATAATGATCATGCAAAAATATTAAATATTTTTTGTGATGATAAAAACTTGGTATATAGTAGTTATACTTATCAAGTGTTAAAAGCAATAAAGAACAATATAGAAAAAACATTTTTAAAAGTAAAAGTTCTTGAAAAAGAAGAAAAATATAATTATTTATGTTTAGGTGTAGATAAAAAAAGATTGCAAGTGATTAAAGATAATATCATAACTTCAATCCCGTTATCAAATAAAAGCAGAAAAGAAATTATAATATTAGAAGACAAAGAAAATAAACTACAAAAAGAATTGGACAAAGTCATGCTATAATGACTTTTTCTAAAAAAAAAAATTAGCACTCTATATTGACAACTGCTAATTAAGGTGCTATAAATAAAGTATATGAAGGAGATGGAAGAATGAAGAAAAAAGCATTTAAATCAGAATCTAAACGATTATTAGATTTAATGATTAATTCTATTTATACAAATAAAGATATCTTTTTAAGAGAGCTAATATCAAATGCCAGTGATGCAATTGATAAATTATATTATCGCTCTCTAACAGATAAGAAAATAAAAGTAAAAAAAGATAAATTAGAAATAAGAATAGACTATGACAAAGACAACAGAACCTTAGTCATTGAAGACAACGGTATTGGTATGACAGAAGAAGAATTAGATAAAAATCTAGGTACCATAGCAGAGTCTGGATCACTAAGTTTCAAAGAAAATATGACAAAAAAGGATAAAGTAGACATCATCGGACAGTTTGGTGTTGGTTTCTACTCAGCATTCATGGTAAGTGATTGTATCGAGGTAGAAACAAAATCCGTAGATAGTGAAAAAGGTTATAAATGGATTTCCACTGGTGCAGAAGGATACAGTATTGAAGAATGTGATAAAAAACACAATGGTACAAAAATTTCTTTACATATTAAACCAGATACAGAGGAAGAAAACTATAGTGAATACTTAGAAGAGTACAATCTAAAAGAGTTAATAAAAAAATATTCAGACTATATTCGCTATCCAATTAAAATGGAAGTAACAAAACATGAACTAAAAGATGAAGAAAAGCATGAATATGAAGATAAAAAAGAAATAGAGACTATCAACAGTATGGTTCCTTTATGGAAAAAGAAAGAAAGTGAAGTAACCGAAGAAGAATATAATAACTTTTATATGGATAAGTTCAATGATTTTGATAAACCATTAAAAGTAATTCAAACATCTGTAGAAGGAATGTGCTCTTATAATGGATTATTATTTATCCCAAGTCACGCACCATACGATTATTATACAAAGGATTACGAAAAAGGACTTAGTCTTTATGCAAGTGGTGTTCTAATTATGGATAAATGTGCAGATTTATTGCCAGACTACTTTAGTTTCGTAAAAGGAATTGTGGATACCGAAGATTTATCATTAAATATCTCAAGAGAGATTTTACAAAAGTCTAAAAGCTTAGGACTAATAGCTAAAAATATTGAATCTAAAATCAGAAAAGAATTAGAAACGATGTTAAAAGAAAATCGTGAAAAGTATGAAGAATTCTTTAAAACATTTGGTGTTCAATTAAAATATGGAATTTATAATGAATTTGGTAAAGATAAAGAAAAATTAAAAGACTTAATTATGTTCCACTCATCTAAAAAAGATAAGTTGATAACTCTAAAAGAATATGTAGACAATATGCCTGAAGGACAAGAAAAAATATATTATGCATCAGGTGCATCAATCGCTAAAATCGATTCACTTCCACAAGTAGAACAAGTAAAAGAAAAAGACTATGATATTTTATATTTAACAGATTATGTAGATGAGTTTGCAATCACAGCGATTCAGGAATATGAAGGAAAGAAATTTGCAAATGTCGAAAATGGAGAGTTAGATTTAGAAACAGAAGAAGAAAAAGAAAAAACTAAAAAAGTAAATGAAGAAAATGAAGATTTATTAAAAGACATGCAAGAAGAAATCAAAGAAGTAAAAGAAGTAAGATTTACAAATAAATTAAAAACTCATCCAGTTTGTTTAACTAGTGAAGGGGATGTTTCTATCGAAATGCAAAAAGTATTTGACGCTATGCCAAATGACATGGGAATCAGAGCACAAACAGTATTAGAGATTAATGAAAAACACCCAATTACTAAAAAGTTAAAATCTTTATATAAAAAGGACAAAGAAGAATTCAAGAAATATACTAAAATACTTTATAGCGAAGCTAAAATGATTGCTGGATTACCAATCGATAATCCAACAGAAATCTCTAACTTAATCTGTGAAGTAATTTCTAAATAAATATAAAAAGGCTGTATTTTGATGTGAAACCTGTTTAGTAGACACCCAAAAAAAGACTAGGATATTAAAAAGAGAAAAGTGAAATGTTACTTTTC
>CALVYF010000036.1 GCA_944372055.1 uncultured Bacilli bacterium
ACATGTCATTTTTAATAAATAAAAATAGTGTAGTGAAATTGTTCACCAACACTATTTATAATACAACCGTTCTTTTTTTTTACTATTTTGTGTTATAATAAGAAAAGAAAAGAGGAGCCTATGAAATTAGTAACAGAGATAAAAGATGCAAAATATATAACACATAGTGGTACTATGCACACAGATGAAGTGTTCGCAACAGCTTTCTTAGATTTATATAAAAAAAACATCGCAGTAATAAGAGTACCACAAATAGAAAAAGAAAAAATACCTAAAGATGCCCTAATTTATGACATAGGAAGAGGAAAATATGATCATCACCAAGAAAATGCCGAAGTAAGAGAAAATGGTATAAAATATTCATCCTTTGGTCTCTTGTTTAGAGAGTTTGGAAAAGAGTATTTAAAAAAACAAAACATAGAAGATGTAGAAGAAGTATTTAATACCATAGATAAAGAATTAATTGAAGGAATTGATGCGGTAGATAATGGTGTCTTTCCAGAAATAAATGCAAATTTCAAAATAAAAACATTAGATGATATTATCAAAGCATGCAATCCGAGTTTTGGAAGTACACAAGACGAAAATGAACAGTTTATCAAAGCAGTCGAATTAGCTAAAATAATATTCCAAGAAATCCTATACAATATTATAGGAAAAGTAAAAGCAAAAAAAATAATTTTAGAAAAATTAAAAACCACTACTAAGGACTATTTAGAGTTAGAAGAATATATTCCATATGAAGAAACAGTAATAAAAAGCGAAGAAGGAGCCCATATTCTCTTCGCTCTATATCCTTCTAATCGTGGTGGATGGGGCATAAAAACAATAAAAAAATCACCAGAAGATAAAACGGATAGATTGCCATTTCCTGAAAACTGGGCAGGACTTGAGAACGAAGAACTAGAAGAAAAAACAGGAATTAAAGGTACAACATTTTGTCATGCAGGCCGTTTTTTAATAACGTGCAAAACGAAAGAAGCTGCTTATCAAGTATTAAACAAAATGCTTTCAAATAGGACATCAGAATAGATGTCTTATTTAAATGGTATTTTAAGTAAGTATAAAGTAAAAAAGAAGAATATATACTAAAAATGTAAACTAGTTGTAAAAGTAAATAAAAAAGTAGTATTTTCTAGAAAAAGATATTAAAATAAAGATAATAGGTATGTGATAATATGATAACAATAAAAAACATTCATAAAGATCAAAGAAAAAAACTTTTCATATTAATAGTATTAATAATAATATATGTAGTATATTTATTATTTTCAGTAACTATTTTAATTGGCTGGTTTATAGATAACATCAAAACAAAAGAGGTATCAGAAAAAATAGAAAAAAGCATAGTGGTAGAAGAAATAGAGGGAACAAAAGAAGAATTAATAAATCCACCAGTAACGCAAGAATCAGACTATTGGTATTATACAAAACAAAAACTAATATCGATAGATTTTACAGAATTAAAAAAAATTAATAGCGATACAGTAGGATGGATACAACTGCAAGGTACAAACATCAACTATCCTGTAGTTCAAACAACAGATAACTCGTATTATCTATCACATTCCTACAACAAAGAAAATAATACAGCTGGCTGGGTATTTATGGATTACAGAAATAATGCTGTTGATTTGAATAGCAATACGATAATATATGCCCACAGTAGAAATGATGGCAGTATGTTTGGTAGCTTAAAAACTGTTCTAACAAAGGAATGGTTTGATAATAAGCAATATCATACAGTATACTTTTCGACACCCTACGAAAATACGTTATGGCAAGTATTTAGTGTATATACTCTTCCTAGTGAAAGCTACTATATAACGCCAACATTTGAAAACAAAGAAGATTATACAAAATTTTTGATTACTTTAAAAAAAAGAAGTATCTACAGTTTTTCAGCAGAATTAAATGAAAATGATAAGATTTTAACATTATCTACTTGCCAAGATAATTATGGAAATCGCATTGTATTACATGCTAAATTAATAAAAAAAAATATGCGAACGCAGAAAGAGGGAAAATAAAATATGAAAAAGATAATATTATTAATGGTATGTATATTATTCATGGGTATGCCAATAATCACACAAGCAGCAGAATTAAAGGACTATATAGTCCAAGCCAATGGAACTTCCGATGTAAAAATCAATTTATTTGACTATTGGTTGCAAGAAGGTTCTGATGCGGTAGACCCAGAGGGAAGAGAAAATTTTGGAATTAATCAAAACCATTTATTATTGTTTCATTTTTTAACACAAGAAATAGAAAATGGGACAAATCGCATTGTAAAAGAATTTGGTCGCTGGAATGCTTGGGAAGAAGGGGAACAATGGTTGCCGGTAACAGGAATGGTAGAACCTGTGTTAGATGAAAATGGATATCCAGTATTATCGATATCAGAAGAAGAAATCACTGCTACAAATTGGTTAAATACTAGAAAAAACGAATCATTAGAATACTTATTCAATCCAGAGATAGAAGTTCCTTATAGAAAGGCTTATAGAAATGTAAAGGGCCTATTCCAAAAATCTGCGGGCAGAGGAGACTACTACAGTTCTTATGAAAACTTTGCTGAATATAATCAAGAAAGCAATGAGTTCATTCTATATAATAAACCAGCTATTAACGGAGTAAGAGCTCAGGGACAATTTTTCCCATTTAACAAAGGAGAAGAAGTGTTTGATATAGATGAAACTTCAAATCAACTAATTGCCAAAAATATTAATTCCAATAATGCAGTTTTAAATCACTATTTAGGAATGACATTAGAAACAGAATTTACTCAACCAGAAAAAGGTCAAGCCCAAAATGAAGAAACAAAGCAAGAACAAGATATGATATTTACATTTACCGGAGATGATGATATATGGATATATATCGATGATATATTAGTAGCAGATTTGGGAGGAATACATAATGCATTAACAGCTGAGATTAACTTTGCTACAGGGAAAGTGACTATAAAGCCAAGCGATGATACAGCAATTTCACCAACTACGACCAAGGAATATTTTTTAGGAGATATATATAATAAAATTACGGATAAATATTCAGAACAATATATGCAGGAAAATTTCATAAAAGAAACGGATGTGGCAGGAACAACTACAAAATACACATATAAAGATAACACTTCTCATACATTAAAAATTTTTTACTTAGAAAGAGGAAATACCGATTCTAATCTAGAAGCTTCTTTTTGGCCATCAATTAAAGGAAAAATACCAACAGATGAAGAAACACCAACGACTCCACAAGAACCCATAAAAGATGAAACAAACCCAGAAACAAGCGATATATTCATTATTGCAATCTGTGCAATTATAATTTCAATGATTGGTTTTCTAGCAATAGCAAGATTTTATAAATATAAGATTAAAAACAATCAGTAATATAAAAATGGCAAATTTAAATTTGTCATTTTTATATACAAGGAAATTACTTTTCGAAAATATAAATTTGAAAACTTGATAAAAAACTATTAGAGGTGGACTATGTTTTTAAGAGAGATAATTTTAACGATGCCATTGATATACTAGAATCTAAAATTATTAATAAATATAAAAAATACTATGAACTATGAAAATAAAATAGAAAGAGTAAGTCGTGGAGTATATATTAAGAAAAAGAACTAGGTGACGAATTTGTAATTCTACAAAGTAAAAGTAAGTATGCAATCTATTCTAATACAACGGCGCTTTATTTACACGGTTTTTCTAATAGAATTCCTATTAGATATGATATCACAGTTAAAAGTGGTTATAAGGGTTCACATCAAAAGGAAAAGAATGTTAATTTATTTTATACAAAAAGAGAATTATTAGAGTTAGGAGTAATTGACTATAAACTGGATTCTAGTAATATTATTAGAGTTTACGATTTAGATAAAACTATTTGTGATATAAAAAGAAAATAGACGCTGAAATTTTTAATAAGGCTATTAGAGAATATTTTTATAGTAAAAAGAAAAATACTTTAAAACTTATGAATATGCAAAAGATATAGAGTTTGTTGATACAATAAGTGCGATTAAAGTAATTAGTGAAATTATTGTACCTATAATAACTTAATGCAAAATAAATTTCCAAGGTATGATAATTTAATTTTAGTATTAACTTTAAATAATCCGTAGAAAATAACTAGAGGTTCTTTTTTTATCAATGAAAACATAAAAAACTATTAGAGGTGAACCATGTTTTTAAGAAAGATAGATCAAAGAATTAAAATAGTTTTTTTAATTTTACTACTGTTATTTATTTTTATTATCTTAAGAGTATTTTATGTACAAATGATAGATTATAAAAAATTAAACGACTATGCATCGGATTTATGGAGTAGAGATTTACCAATAGAGGCAGATAGAGGATTAATACTAGATAGAAATGGTGTGGTACTAGCAGATAATTTAACTACGACATCCCTAGTGTTAATTCCAAGTCAAATTAAAAATAAAAAGGAAACTACTAAAAAATTAGCCGAAATATTAAATGTCAGTTATAAAGAAATGAAAGAACATGTCTATAAAGAGACCTCTATTGAAAGAGTTCACCCAGAGGGGAGAAGATTATCTTATGATGTAGCAGAGCAAATATCAAATTTAAAGTTAGATGGTGTATACTTGGTAAAAGAAGCCAAAAGATATTATCCATATGGAAATATGTTATCTCATAGTCTGGGTTATGTTGGAATTGATAATCAGGGACTATCAGGATTGGAATTACAATATGATAAGTATTTAACAGGAAAAAGTGGAGCCATAAAATATTTTTCTGATGCCAAAGGAAACAAACTAAATTTATCAGATATCTATGTAGAAGCCCAAGATGGTATGAATATATCATTAACCATAGATATTAATATTCAAAAGTCATTAGAGAGAGAACTAGACAATGTAGTTGATATGTTCTCACCTGATATGGCTCTAGCAATCGTAATGGATCCTAATAATGGAGAAATATTAGGAATAGCTTCTCGTCCAGATTACGATCCGAATAACTATCAAGACTACACGCAAGAAGTACTAAGTAGAAATTTACCTATCTGGGCATCCTATGAACCTGGATCTACATTCAAAATAATAACGACATCAGCAGCGGTAGAAGAAGGTGTAGTAGACTTAAACAAAGATCATTTTTACGATTCTGGTAGTGTGAATGTAGACGGCTCCACACTACGTTGTTGGAAAGCAGGGGGACATGGAGAACAAACTTTCCTACAAGTACTTCAAAATTCTTGTAACCCAGGATTTGTAAAGATGGGGCAACTTCTAGGAAAAGAAACACTATTTAGTTATATAGATAAGTTTGGCTTTGGTAGAAAAACAGGAGTAGATTTAAATGGAGAGGGAAAAGGAATCATTTTTAACTTAAATCAAGTAGGGAATGTAGAACTTGCAACAACTGCTTTTGGACAAGGAGTGAGTGTAACACCAATACAACAGGTAGCAGCAGTATCAGCTGTAGTAAACGGCGGTACTTTATATGAACCATATATAGTAAAAAGTATATCAGAAAAAGAAACAGGAAGTATTATTGAACAAACAAGAAAGAAAAAAATAAGACAAGTAATTAGTAAGAAAACTTCAAGAATTATGAGACATGCTTTAGAAAGTGTAGTAGCAAAAGGAGGAGGGAAAAGTGCCTATATAGAAGGTTACCGCATTGGAGGTAAAACGGGAACCGCTCAAAAAGTACAGGACGGAAAATATTTAGTAGGGAACTATATCATGTCATTCATGGCAGTAGTCCCATCCAATGATCCACAAGCTGTTCTATATTTAGCAATAGATAATCCCAAAAATACAGCACTTCTATCCAGTTATACAACGACTCCAATCGCAAGACGTATTTTATTAGATATCATTGATGCATTGGAGATTCCAAAACAAGAAGGAGAAATGAAAAAAGATTTAGAATGGACGGATATCCCAACTCATAAAGTTCCTAATGTAGTAGGAAAAAGCGTAGAAGAAGCTAAGAAGAAATTAAGTAAGTTTACAATTGAATATTCAGGAACAGGAGAAAAAGTAGTTGCACAATCACCTGATGCCGGAGAAAAATTAGAAGAAGGAGGAACAGTTAGACTATTATTAGAGTAATTTGACACAAAAGAAGTGGAGAAATAAATAGAAACTATATAAAAGAGAATAAAATTATGATACACTTAAAATGGTGAAAAAAATGAACGAAACAATAGGGACAAAAGGTGGTAGAAGAGATAGGAAGCGAACTATCATCATAACATCAGAAAATAAAAAGAAACTAAAAGAATATTATCAGAAGAAAAAAAAGTTAAGATTAGAAAAGTTAGAAAAAGAAGTAAGAAATCTTCAACTAGCTTCTTTTCTTGTTGCCGTACCACTTTCAATTGCAGGAAACACTTTTGATGCTATTTTCCATGTAAGAGATGAAAAGAAAGAGGAAAGAAGCCAAGCAAAAAGTCTACAGACAGAAGAACTTCATCAAGCAGAAAAATTAGAGTTAAGTGAGACCTCTATTTATATAGAAGATTACCAGACTAACGATAGAAAGTTTACAGACTATGGTTATCCAAAAACGATTGAAGGAAAAAAAGTTGTCCCTACAGCACCTAGAGTAAGAAAAGAAACAAAAGAGGCTTTAGAAATAACAGAAATTCCAAAAGAAGTAACAGCAAAAGTTTCGTTAAGGGAAAATAATAAAGAAGGAATAGAAAAAGAAACATTTACTATAGAGAAAAAAGAAGAATCAAAAGTAGAACTAATAGAAGAAAAACAAGAAACAATCCCTCTACCTAAAGCAAAAATAGGGAAAGGTCTAGATGTTCTAGCAACAAACCCTGTTTTTCAAAAGGCCCAAGATAAGAAAATAGTTACAGAATATGAATCAAAGTTAAAAGAAATTAAACAAGAATTAAAAGAACTAATATATGAGTATAACGTATTAGCAAAAGACTCTGATGATATGCACACGTCAAAAGAAGCCGAAGACATTTTATTTCAGTTAAATATGGTTATTAAAAAATTAGAAGAGTTAAAGAAAAAAATAAAAGTAGAAGTAAATAGTTTAGAAGCAGAGGATTATCTAACAGAATTAGTGGATGGTTATATTAAAAGTTTTAAAGCAAAAAAAGTAATAGACGAAGTTAAAGATTCAGATTTATACATTATGATTGCTGGAAAACTAGAAGAAGTAACTACGAAAACAGAAAACTTAAATACCAAAGTAGAAACAAAAAAAGAAGAGTTAGAAATAGATGAAGAAAAACTACAAAGCATGAAAGAGGCATATTATGACTACAATAATTTTAATAATCAATTAATTGCGTTTCAATACGAACAAGACACAATATTAAAAGAATTAGAACAAAAAGTAAAAGACTCTACATCAATTACAGAACAGGTAGAGTACAGAATGCAACTAATGACAAGACAAAGTAGAAGACTTCTAAGGATGTTAGCAATACCTATGATGATTCCTGGAGGAAGAAGCGCGAAAGCCATGGCTACCGCAACAGCCGCTTATCTATATTTTATGAGGAACTTAATGAATCCTAGACTAAGAGAAAGAAGATACAGAATTATTTCGGTAACAGATTACGGAAAAGAAATAGAAAACAACATTTCTAAAGTAAGCGATGCTATAAACTTAATAAGAAAAACTTCTGATAAACTAGAAAATATGATTGGAAAGATTGAAAAGGATTTTAAAGAATATATAGAGGAAATTCCAGAATGCAAAGAATTATTGTCTAATTTGAACAAATTATTAAGAGAATTAAAAGAAAAAGAAGAAGAGTTAGCAAAGATGAAGCAGCAACAAGAAAAATTATTAGAGAAAAACAATCAAAAAGTAAAAACTTTAGAGAGAGTAGAAGAAGTGTAAAATTTTGTCTAAAGAACTAAAAATTGCATAATAATTTATGAAGTATGATATAATATCACAAGAGAAATGGAGTGAACGAAATGTTATTATTGACCAAAGCTATCTTCGCGATAATGATTGGTTTTTTATCTTCGGTAGTATTAGGGTTAATTTTAATACCAATACTAAAAAGATTGAAAATGGGTCAAAGAGTTAGTATCTTCGTAGGAGAAGCACACAGAAAAAAAGAAGGTACTCCAACAATAGGAGGATTAATCTTCATTATTCCTACGATAGCCGCAACAATTTTTCTAATACTGACAGATAAAATCCCATATACAGCAAATTTAGGAATTGTTTTACTAGTATTTTTAGGCTATGCTTGTATCGGTTTTTTAGATGATTTTTTATCGATTAGAAGAGCACAAAACGAAGGATTAACAACTTATCAAAAACTGATTATGCAAGTGTTGATTGCAATTGGTTTCTTCTATATCTATATGAGAAATGGTGGACAAACTTCCTGGGTAGTGGGAACGCTTCATATTGATATGGAAATGGGATGGCTCTATGGCTTGTTCATTCTATTTGTTTTAGTAGGAGCAAGTAATGCTGTAAATTTAACAGATGGGCTAGATGGATTAGCTGGAGGACTTTCAGCAATTGCCTACATTGCCTTTGCTCTAATCTCCTTAATGGTTGGTTTTGAAGATATTGGAATTTTCAGTTTAATTTTAGTTGGAAGTTTAATGGGATATTTAATATATAATACACACCCTGCTAAAGTAATCATGGGAGATACAGGTTCCCTTGCTTTAGGTGCTACCATGGGTGCAATTGCTATTTTAACGCATAGAGAATTAACTCTTTTAGTAGTAGCAGGAATCTTTGTAATAGAAACATTAAGTGTAATTATCCAAACATTCTGGGTACAAGTATTTCACAAAAAATTATTCTTAATGACTCCAATCCACCATCATTTTGAAAAATTAGGATGGGAAGAGACCGATATTGTAAAACTATTCTGGGTAGGCGGATTATTACTTGCTATGGCAGGAATTATATTTGGAGTGTGGTTGTAAAAAAGATGTCAAAAGAAGGCTTCTTTTTTTTGTGATGAAAAAAATAGTGATAAAATAAAAAGAGAGTAGTAGAAATAAAGGAGTAGCAAAATGAAAAAAAAGAGTTATATATTATTGCCAACAATAATAGTTATTTTACTAACATTATTAGTAATACCAACAGTAAAAGCCGACTCTGGATTTGATTCTAGTTTTGATACTGGTGGAGGCTGGAGCGGAGGTTCTAGTTGGGACAGTGGCTCTAGCTGGGATAGTGGTTCTAATTACTATAGTAGTTCAAGTAATGATGATACATCTATGAGTGGAGCAATTATAATACTAGCAATAGTAGTAATAACCGTTCCTACTTTAATAGCTATAGAATCAGCGAAAGGAAAGAAAAATAAAAGCTCTAATATACTATCAAATATGAAAAAATTAGATCACAGAAAAGAATTATCCATAGATAAAATAAAGGCATTAATTCCTGACTACAATGCCCAAGAATTCTTACAAGCGAGATATCAGGATTATATAGATATTCAAAATGCTTGGATGAATTTTGAATATGAAAAATTAAGAACTAAATTAACGGATGAACTATATAATCAATATGAAATGCAACTGCAAACATTAAAGGTAAAAAATGAGCAAAATGTAATGGAATCATTTAACTATCTTGACTCTATGATTACAGATATTAAAGAAGAGAATAATCAAATAACAGTAACAATGGAATTAAAAGTAGCATTCTATGACTATATAGTACAAAACCATCAAGTAACAAGAGGAAACAAGCATAGAAAAATATATATGCACTATGAACTGATTTATGTATGTAATAAAACAACACCAGACACCTGTCCAAACTGCGGAGCAAAATTAACGAATAAAGCATCTCAAACTTGCGAATATTGTGGTAGTACCATAGCAAAAGTATCTAAGGACTGGGTATTAAGTAAAAAGGAGGCAAAAGACCAACAATGACAAAAGAAGAATTAATAAAGAAAGATAAAAGTTTTTCAGAAAGTGGTTTTCTAGCTAAAGTAGACAATACTTATATTATGATTTTAATGTCTATCATGACAGAAAATTTAAAAAGAGTCGATCATAAAGTAGGAGACGAATTATATCAAGAGCTGACCGACAAGTTAAACAGTCTCCAGCAAGCAAATGAAATTCAAATGTATGATGAACTGAATGTTAAAGATTCATATATTATAGGAATAGAAGAAACGGATAAGTATTATGAAATAAGAGTAGAATTAATTTCTAGATATATGGATTATCAAATAGATAAGACATCAAGAGAATATAAATCTGGTAATAACAGAAACAGAGTAGAAAAAAGTCATATATTAACATTTAGAAAAAACAAAAATGCGACTATAGAAGGAATGAGTAGAAAATGCCCGGGCTGTGGAGCATCAATAGATGCAAACAACAGCGGAGTATGTCCATATTGTGGAACTGTTTATAATACAGAAAACTATGACTGGGTATTAACAGAAATAGAAGGCGGAGTATAAAGAACTATTACAGTTCTTTTTTTTATGCAAAAAAATATAATAAAATAGGTGATACCATGAAAGATAAAATAGATAAAATATTACTACTAGCGATTATTGTTTTATCCATCTTTGGTATTATAATGATATACTCTGCCTCTAGTATTTGGTCAGAATATAAATTTAATGACAGCTTTCATTATCTAAAATATCAATCTATTTTCTTTATCATTGGTCTAATAGTAATGTTTGTTGTATCAAAAATAGACTATAAAATATACTATCAAAAAGCAAGTAGTATTTTACTCATCTGCATAATTCTACTAATCTTAGTATTAATACCAGGAATCGGTAGTGTTAGAAATGGTAGTCGTTCTTGGTTCGGAATAGGTTCTTTAGGAATACAACCAAGTGAGTTTGCCAAGCTTGGTATGATTATTTTTACTAGCAAATATTTAACAAACAGTAATAAGTTTCTAAAAAGTTATAAACAAGGTGTTTTTCCTATCTTAGGAATATTATTTTTCTTATTTGGCCTCATCATGTTACAACCAGATATGGGAACAGGAGCGATTCTAGTAGTATCTATTATTGCTCTATTATTTATTGCTGGAGTAAATATGAAGTTTTTCATAGGAATGGGAGTAATTGGAGTCATTGCTGTCATAATATTAATTGTGATTGCTCCATATAGAATGGATAGAATTACTTCATTTATAGATCCATGGAGTGATGCATTAGGAACAGGATTTCAAATTATTCAAAGTCTATATGCCATAGGTCCAGGCGGCCTATTAGGAACAGGATTCTTAAATTCGATTCAAAAGCACTTCTACCTACCTGAACCACAGACAGATTTCATTTTTTCAATTATAGCAGAAGAATTTGGTGTAGTAGGAGCTTTTATTGTGGTAGGTCTTTTTTCTATTATTTTATGGCGAGGAATAAAAATTGCCTTAAGTAGCAAAGATCAATTTGCTAAATACTTATGCATTGGTATGACATTTCAAATTATATTTCAGGCAATTATGAATTTAATGGTAGTAATAGGGATGATACCAGTAACAGGTGT
>CALVYF010000037.1 GCA_944372055.1 uncultured Bacilli bacterium
AATTACAAACAAAAACGAGAATATTTTCCCGTTAATGTTTAAAAATTTTTGAGACATTTTCCTAAATTATTGACATCGCTTTACACTAACACACTTAGCTTCCTATGTGTATAAACTTATTAAGAAGTTCTTACTTATCTAGACTTTCACTTAGTAAGTCTTTTAATGTTACTATGTTATAACCTTTTGATTTTATATAAGTTATTACTGTTTGTAATTCTATTTCTGTTGTAGTATTAATAGGAAAAGAAATAATAGCAGCATTCTGAAGTTTCTGTTTTATATCTTGATAAGGAGTATTAGTTATCTTTATTGTTGGAGTAATCGTATGCAGTTCTAATTTACTACATAATTCTATTACCTCTTTATTGTCATAGTCTGCATAGCAATATTCTCCTTCTCTTCCTGTTACATTTTTTAGATATTGTAGAGCTGATGAAAAATATATTTCTTCATAACGATTATTATAACTTAAGATTTCTAGTTCGTGGTTAGTCATTTTTTTGATTAAAGCTAAATTATTCTCTAGCCAAAGACCATCGATAAAAAAAGTTGCTGCTACTCCTTCTTGGTTTAATATTTGAATTATTTGTTTTGGATCTGTTGTATTATAAATAGGAAAGACTAAAGCTACTTCTTTTTTTTCTTCATTTCCAGAAATAATAAACTTATCATATGTTTCTTCGATAGATAATGTAGGAGTTGTTTCTTTAAATACTGTTAGACTTTCATTATAGGCACCATATTGTTTCATCTTTTGGTATGTTTCTTCATAGTCTACTTCTTTTCCGTTCTTTCCTGGAACTATTTTATTTCCTTCTATTTTGGCATCTTCTGCACTGATTACATATTTTTTGCTTTCCTCCTTTATTTGTTTCATCAAAGGGTCTGTTTCTCTAATAATATCTATTGTCTTATTTGTATAATAAAAACTAAATAGTACTAATAATAAAACTAGTGTTACTTGAATTAGTTTTTTCTTTAACATAAAATCACCTAGAACAGTATATGAAAAAAAAGTTCATTTCTGAACTTTTCTATTCTTCATTTTTTTATTTTGATTTTTTATCTGGTTCTACAATACAAATTGTCCTATATCCATTTTACCAACAAGCAATTTAAATTCATATATTATAATTTCTTTTAAGTATATATTCTTCACTCTATATTTGTAAAACGATGAAAATCAAGAATAGAACAATAAAAATAGTCATTTTAGAAATGACTATTTAGCTTTTAAAATTTTTTTTATTTCTTTGGAGTCTTTTTCCGGTCTTAGTTCTGTTCCGAATAAAAAACTATCTTTTAATTTGGCTCCGGCATAACATGATTCTTTTAGCAAGTCCATTGAATCAAACATTAACTGAAAAGGATCATGACATCTTCCCCAACCACTAGCTATACTTTGCACAATATATAAGTTGTGAGCCATTTGGAAATAAACTTCCGATTTACCTCCAAGTGACACTGTTTGTGGTGTTGATAGGTAATTTTTACATCCAGGTGCTATTCTTGTTAGTGGTTTTTTGATATTTATATAGATAATTTCTCCGTCACCACGTTTTGGGCTAATAGTTATCCTTTCATAATGTTCTGGTTCTAGTCCCGTAGCATCACATACATTTGCTTTTATAGCATATTTTAGTGCTTCTTCCATAATTCCAAAACCATTCATAATTCTACCTTCATCCATATATTTTCTAATTTGTAGTTGTTTATTTATTTTTTTCTTATCCGAATCACTAATATCACTATCTAGTTGCATGTCGGCTAATTGTTTTACCTCTTCCACACTGTAAGATTGAACCTTTTCTTTTTCAGAATCTGGTATTTCGTCGAACTCTTCATGTGACATGTCATCTATTTTTATACTATCTAGCCATTTGTAGCTAGCCATTGCTTCATCTATTTTTATTATATTTTCTTTTATACTTTCCGTATCTTCTGTTTCTTGAATATCCAATACATCATCTAAATATGTCATATCTGATGTTGCTTCTAATGTTTCCTCTAGTGTTGAGTCTACTATCGGCTCTGCTCCACAACCAGATAATCCTGTCATCACTCCAGCTCCAATTAAACTCATTATAAATCCTTTTTTTACTTTTAATTTCACAGCTTTTAATCTATCTTCCATTTGACCCCCTCTTTCTTATATAGATTTTATTTTGTCGCTTACTTTTGTTTTTCTTGTAATATTAGAGTATGTATTTTACTCCTTTGCTATTATCACTTTCCTTCATTACTATCCCCCCCATCATCATTTTGTGGGGTTATTATATCATAAAACATCTAAAATGTCAAATATGATACTTATCCTACTTAAGTTAATACTTTTAGTATAATAGTTATCACTCTTAAATTTTATTTTCTAACAACATCCTTTTACTTTTATATAGGTTATTCTGGTTAGTAATTCCATTTCTGTTGCCTTTGATAAAAAATAAGTAATAGCAGTATTAAGAAGCTTGAATTTAATATTTTGATAATATTATATCTTGGCTATATAATAAAGGATAGTTTACGGTAATACTAAAATAGTTATTACTTGCGTTATTTTTCTTTAATATAAAACTATCTAAAACTGCATATGAAAAAAAGTTCATTTCTGAACTTTTCTATTCTTCATTTTTTTCTATTTTCTTCTCTTCCTTAGCTTTTGTTTTTGGTTTTGGAAGGGCATCTTTTCTTGAGAAGTTTTGTCTTCCTTTTTTATCTGGTCCTAAAGCTTTGACAATAATTTCGTCTCCAACTTTTACAACATCTTCTACTTTAGCAACTCTCTCATGGGCAAGTTGAGAAATATGTACTAATCCTTCGCAACCTGGCCATAATTGTACAAAGCAACCAAAGTCTTCAATCTTTACTACCTTTGCTTCATAGATTTTCCCAACTTCTACTTCACGAACTACTTCTTCAATCATTTCTCTTGTTTTGTTGATAATTTCTTGATCACTATGATAGATAATTACACGTCCATCATCTTCTAAGTCTACTTTAACAGCATTAATATTATTAACATCTTTTACGTTAGAAGCATCACAAATGATTTTTGTAATCATTTCTCCACCCTTACCTATAACATCTTTGATTTTCATTGGATCTATCATGAATGTTTCCATCTTAGGTGCATATTTAGATACTTCTTTTCTAGGCTCTGCGATTTGTTTTTGCATCACATCTAGAACTTCCATACGTGCTTTACGTGCTTGTTCTAAGGCTTCTTTTAAAATTTCCTTTGTAATTCCTTTGATTTTAATATCCATTTGTAATGCACAAATACCATTTCTTGTTCCTGCAACTTTAAAATCCATATCTCCTAAATGGTCTTCCATACCTTGTATATCTGTTAAGATTGTATAATCTTCATCATGTGTAATTAATCCCATGGCAATACCAGCAACTGGGGCTTTGATTGGAACTCCTGCTGCCATTAATGACATACAACCAGCACAAATACTTGCTTGCGAAGAGGAACCATTAGACTCTAGAATCTCTGATACTACACGAATCGTATATGGAAATTCTTCTTCACTTGGTATGACTTGTAATAGTGCTTTTTCTCCTAAAGCTCCATGACCAATTTCACGTCTTCCTGGTGCTCCATATCTTCCTGTTTCTCCTACTGAAAATTGAGGGAAATTATAATGTAACATAAACCGTTTTTGATCTTCTAGGCCAAGTCCATCTAGTATTTGATGTTCTCCTAGGGCACCTAATGTTGTTATTGAAAGGGCTTGTGTTTCTCCACGAGTAAATAGTGCAGATCCATGAGTTCTTGGTAATAAATCAATATCTGTAGATAATGGTCTAATCTCATCCATTTGTCTACCATCAGATCTAATATGTTCTTTTACTACAATACTTCTAAACAAATTATATTCAATATCCGATACTACCATATCGGCTTTCACTAATATTTCTTTTAGTTCTTCGTCTTTTACTTTATCTTCGTATTCGCTTCTATATAGTTCTTCTACTTCTTCTTTAATAGCATCTATAGCCGCATACTTTTCTAGCTTATCTTTAATACGAAGTGCTTTATCCATCTTATCAGAAATTAGAGAAGTAATTCTTTCTTTCATTTCGTCTTCAATTGCTAGTGTTTCATACTCCATTTTTTCATCGCCAATTTCAGCAATTATCTCTTCTTCAAAAGCGATTAATTTTTTCACTGCTTCATGTCCAAACATTAATGCTTCTAACATAATATCTTCTCTTACTTCTTTGGCACTAGACTCTACCATGTTAATAGCATCTTTTGTTCCAGCGACAGTTAAATCTAATTCAGATTGCTCTAACTCTTCTGGTGTTGGATTGATGATAAACTCTCCATTTACTCTACCTACTTTTACACCAGCGATAGGTCCATTAAATGGTATCTTTGAGATAGATACAGCTAAAGATGAGGCTAACATAGCGGTTAACTCTGGAGAACAATCTTGGTCTACAGATAATACGGTTGAGATAACCTGTACCTCATTTTTAAATCCTTCTGGGAATAGAGGTCTCATTGGTCGATCGATCATCCGTGCCGCAAGAGTGGCATTCTCACTAGGTCGTCCTTCTCTTTTAATAAATCCTCCTGGTATTTTACCTACTGAATATAATTTTTCTTGATAGTTTACCGTTAACGGAAAAAAGTCAGATAGTAGATTTACTGTTTTTGATACTACAGCAGCAGTTAAAACAACAGTATCATTATAGCGTACTAGAACAGCTCCATCAGCTTGTTTAGCAAGTTCTCCATGTTCTACTATAATTTTTCTTCCATAAAAATCTAATTCAAATTTCTTTTTCATACTTCCTCCATATAAGTTCCATTATTAGAATATCAAAAAAAAAGAAAAAATTCTACTTTTTCTTTGATTTCTTTTTAGTCGATGATAAAATTAAAGCCTCTTTAGAATTCTTTTTCGGATATTATTTTAGTTTTTTTATTTCTCTATTAGATATTATTTATACTTTTATTGATTATTAATTTTTTGTTTTTCTTTTGGATTTTTGTTAAATATCCTTTGATATACGGTATTTAAAAAATCAAATTCTACTCTTTACTCTTTTACCATTGATACTATACCATCTTGTTAACCCTATTTCTGAATCTGTTACTTCTCCAATTTTTTCAAAATCGCTGGCAACATGTTCATCTTTTATACTACAATCTTCTATATAAAAGAATCTAATATTTTTATCTTTTCCATTCTGATAATATTCTATTCAAGCATTCTCTCCTACTAAGTCCTGTTGTAGCACTCTACGTTGCATTTCTTGTTTTATACTCTCTTTCATAAACAACGCTTCTTTCTTTATTTTTATTATAAACATTCTATCTTTTTTGTCAAAAAAAATAGTGCTTTTGCACTATTTTCTTCATTTTGTATTGGCATAAATTATTTTCCTATTCTTATTTATATATTAACCTTTATTACTAGAAGTAGTCCTTTTTTTCGTATCCGTTCGGTAATATGTTTTCTGTGAAAACGATGCTTCATCGAATAGTCTCCGATATGTAGTTGTTAAGCAATCTGATCCAATTCTTATATAGTCTTCTACCGAAATATCGTATACTTCAATTAATCTACCATATTCCATTAAAGCAATTCCATCGGGGTTAAACTCTATTATTTGTCCATTTTGATCGTACCATAACATTGTATTTCTTTCTTGGTCTACTGTTTCCTTATATTTTTCAAAAGAATCCGCTATTACCATATCTCTTATTCCATATTTCGTCATATATAAAAATCTAACTTTCTTCTTTCCATCGTTACCTTCATAATATTGTAATAAGTGATTATCATTAGCATATTCCTCTCTTAAAACTTCAAGCTCTCTTTCTAGCCTTATATTCTCCTCCATAACTAGTCCTCTTTTCTAAATATTTACTTTTTATTATATTACAAATTCTTTTGAAGTCAAAAAAAATAGTGCTTTTCTTGCACTATTTTCTTAAACCTAATTTTTTAATTACTTCACGATAGCTTTGAATATCTTTCTTAGCTAGATAGTTTAACATATTACGACGTTGTCCAACTTTCTTTAAAAGTCCTCTTCTTGAATGATAATCGTGAATGTGTGTTTTTAAGTGTTCTGTTAGATCGTTGATTTCTTTTGTAAGAATAGCGATTTGTACTTCTGCAGAACCAGTGTCTTTTTCATTTTTAGCGAAATCTTTGATGATTGCACTTTTTTCTTCTTTTGTTAATGCCATATTAACACTTCCTTTCTTATAAATTCACCAAAACTAAGTAAAAAGTCGGAAATTCTTTAGACTGAGTATTGGCAGCACATATAATATACTATATTTTTTTTATTTTGGCAAGCCCTATCCTATGATTAGGCATATATAATATGCTACAAAGATACCCAACATCAAGATTCCTTCTTTTTTCGATACTTCTCTTTCGCTCCGAGCAAATATATAAAGCAAGAAAGAAGTTAAAAATACGGTTACTATATCTGTAAGATTAAAGTTTTCTAATACTAAATCTCCATAAATAGTAATTGGTAATCCTAACACAATGCAGATGTTAAAGATATTCGTTCCTATAATATTACCTATTGCCATATCAAATTCTTTTTTTCTAGCACTCGTTACTGTCATAAACATTTCTGGAAGAGAGGTCCCAATTACAACGACAACCATGGTGATTACCTTTTCACTTACATGTAATTCTTCAGCAAGTAAGATTGCGTTGTTTACAATGACATCACTACTTAATGAAATACAAGCTATAGATCCAATCAGTAAAAATATAATTAAAAATATATTTTTATATTTTGGCTCAATCTTATCTTTATCATCATCTTTCTTTTTTAGTAATTGAACAATGTATGATACAAACATACAGAATAGTAGAATTAGAATGATTCCGTCTGCTCTAGAAAAGGTATTGGGAGTCAGTGGATTAAATACACTATCTAACATTAAGACTACAAAACCTGTAGTGATAATTAGTAAAATTGGCAATTCCTTCTTTATCGTTGCATGTTTTACTCTGATTGGTCTAATGAGGGCTGCTAAACCAATAATTAAGAAAGTATTTACAATACAGCTACCTACTACATTAGCAAAAGCTATTGTTCCATTTCCTTCTGCGACACTTTGAAAAGAGATTGCTACTTCTGGTGCACAAGTACCAAAAGCAACGATTGTTAGTGCTATTAACATTTTAGGTATCTTACAACGGATTGCTAAAGAAGATGCACAGTCTACTAAAATATCACTAGATTTAATTATAATAATAAATCCTAAAAGTAAAAATATTACTTCTAACATGCCATCCCCTACTTTCTAGTTTATTATACTATAGTTTTTTATTTCTTTCCTAGGGGAAAAACTATATTTTACTGTAAAGAAAAAGAACTTTTTTTAGAAGTTCTTCCATACCTTTAGTATATCTTTTTCTACTTTGTAGATACCTAAAATTTTATTATTTTTATTTTTAAATATTACTTTGTTTTTTATCTGATATTTATTTGGTAATTTTACACCGTTTTTTATTTTTCTTTCTGTTTCTTCATTTACCGTAATGGTTGGCAAGTCTAAAACCTCATCTATTTTATGAAGTTTTGCTTTCCCCTTTTTAATTTCTTCTAAAGTGTTTGTTTCCTTGATATCAATTTTTCCTTGTTTTGTTCTTACTAGTGTTGTCATGGTAGCATAGGTATCTAGACTTCTTCCAATATCTCTTATTAAACTTCTAATATAGCATCCCTTTGTGACTTTTGCTTTTATCATAAACGTATCATTATCACTTGATAATAACTTGATTTTTTTTACTGTTACTTCTTTTTTAGGAAGTTCTACTTTTTTATTACTTCTTGCATATTCATAGAGTTTTTTTCCATTTACTTTGACTGCTGAATATATTGGGACTTCTTGCATGTAAGTTTTTTGATAACTATTTATTACTTTTTCTATGTCTTTCGATAAATCTACTGGTTTACTTTTGGTAACTTTCCCCGTGATATCTAGGGTATCTGTTTCTACGCCTAATAAAACACCTGCTTTATATTCTTTATCTTCTGCTGTTATTAGTTCAGCAATTTTTGTTGCTTGTCCTACTGTTACTATTAAAACACCTTCAGCTAGAGGATCAAGAGTTCCTGTGTGTCCTACTCTTTTTATTCCAAAAATATTACTAATTTCATTTACTACATCAAATGATGTTATACCGCTTGGTTTGTTTACATATAGAATAGCTGAGAAGTTTTTTAGGTATTCTTCTATCGTCCAATTATTTTCATATATGATGGTTGCTGGTATTTTACCAACATAACGAATATGCCAAGGCTCATATGGATATCCTGTTATTTCTTCTTTACCTTCAGGATATCTTATAATAAATCCAAATTTAGATAGATATGGAACAAATTGTTTATAATTATCCAAATGTTCCAATATTTCATCATTTTCTTCATCATATTTTCCATTCACTTCTAATACAATATCGATTGCTAATCCTGTATGATGTTCGCTTGTTCCTGGTTCTGCTACTATAATATTTGCATAATCATCTCCATATTTTTTGCTAAATTGTTCTTTTAAATTTTGTTGATGTTCTTGACTACGATAGGCATCATCTATTTCCATTTTTATATCTTTTCTTTTTAAAAAGCTTTTTAACTGGTCAAAGGCTAGAGCCGTTTCTTCTTCGATTAAAGTATCTTTATTTTGATAGTTTTTTCTATTTACTAATTTTATATTTTTTAAATAGCTTTGTTTTATTTTATTTTCTTTATTTACTAATGTTAAATATTTCTTCATCTTAATCCCTCGTTTTTTATTATACAAAAAATAAAAGGGCATTTCTACCCTGTTATTTGGCTTTATTAGTGTTGTAATCATATGGAGCAAACGTTGGCACTACAATAGTATCAGAAGTTACTGCATAGCTGCCATTTACTTCAATGATAGTATCAGGATTTAGTCTTTCTAATGATTTTGGATCTGTTTCATAAGATTTTGCAAAATCATATAAGTTTTCATCGTTATATAATTCTACTGTTGTATATCTACCTATTTCATCTTCTGGTATATGATATGGTACTGATATAATATCTTTATAATAAAGATAGTCTGTATCCATAGCATTTAAGTCTTTTATTTCTTGTTTTGTACAGTTTGCTTCTTCTGCTAGGGCTGATAATGTGTCACCTGCTTCTACTGTATATGTTCTCATGATTGTAAGTGTTGGATTTTCTAATTGTGAAGGCTCTATAATTAGATCTTCTGAAATTGGAGGCTCCGTTGTTTTTCCTTCTGATGTCATAAGCATTCCTGTTGTTAGGGATATTGCTAATCCAGCAGCAACGAGTGCTTTTCCACGATTTTTCATTATATAATGACTAACACCTTTTTCTCTTTTTAATTTTAATTTTTTTGCAGAATATAATATTTCGCTTCCAAAAATAATATATCCTTTTTTTAGTTTTATAGATTTCAAACTTTTACGTTCTTTTTCCGTGTCAGAATTATCTTGACGATGCGAATCACCATTCTTTTTAACATTTTGTTTGTTATCGTTATTAGTGTCTCTATGTTCTCTTCTATATCCTCCCCAGTTTGGTTTCTCCCAGAAAGGAATATCATCAGTAGGAATGCTTGACTGACTTCTTGCTTGATGTAATTGATACTTAACATCATAAGCTGTTTTTGTTCCTGGATTTTTTAAAATTTTATATCCTTCAGTTGCTAAAATAAAAGTTGCTTCTCTTTTTTTTCTTTCTTCTTCAGGTAAGCCTTTTGTCATATCAGGGTGAGATTCTTTTGCTATTTTTTGATATGCTTTTTTTATTTCTCGTTCACTTGCATCAGGTGAAAGTCCTAACGCAGCATAATAATCTATAAATTTACTCATAAAAACCCCTTATTCTATCGTGTTTGTGTTTTAGTATTTGCATTTACTTGAGCCATAGTTGCGGTTGTTATTTCTGCAATATGGCGATAATCATCAGATACTATATAAAGTGCATCTGGTAAAGAATCTATGTTATCTGTTGCAAAACTGCGAAGTGAAGTTGCCCTAAACTCTTGACCAATATATTCTGTCATATCTTGTCCTAATAAATCTACATAATTTCCTTTCTTCACTTCATCTTCATTGTATCCTCTAACTATTGCATTTCTTCCATCATAAGAAATTACTGTTAATTCATCTAATGGATAGTAGCTAGCTTCCTCTGCTGAAGATTCTTCATCCATACCAGCCCTGATGCTTACATATGTTCTTTGCTCTTCTTGCGCTTTTTTCAAATATTTGTCTGCTTTCCCTAAATCATATCCTGCACTAAAAGCTTCATTTTGTCCATATTCAGGATTATTTTGTATTGCTTCACTTTTGGTATCATTCTTCATAGCTGCTTCATAACCGATATCATGATAACTAGCAACATATAAAGTGCCATCTTGTACTTCTTCTAAAGCAATCATCTCATCAGGAAGAGAATCTAATTCGCTCTGTGTTTTTTCATCCCAATATAACTCATGAGCATTTGTATCATATTCTGTCATATAAATGGTTGAATATTCTTTTGCTGGTACTACTTCAGGTATTGCTTCTTGTTTTCCTGTTTTTGCGCATCCTCCCATAAAAACCATTGTACAAGCTAAAGCAATCGCTGTTACATTATTTTTAAATACTTTTAAATTCTTAATCATACTTTCACCTTTTCCCCTTTAAAGCAGTCATATTATATCATATATTCTTTTTTTTGGCAAGTAAAAAAGCGACTAGTATGGTTAATTTGTGATAATGTCTTAAGTGTTAACTTGCGAAAATGTCTTAATATTATATAATACTCCACTGAGGTG
>CALVYF010000038.1 GCA_944372055.1 uncultured Bacilli bacterium
GGTTTTGCAAAAATACAAAAATTCAGAAAGGTAACAAAATCGTTAAAAAATCGGTTTTGTCCACATTTTGTCCACATAATTTGTGGACATATCAAAAAAGCCATTTATGTATATAAAATAAGGGAAAAGTAACGTGGACAAATTGTAAATATAAGTGTCGCATTCTAAAATGTGGACACTTTTTTGTTTACTCCGTTTACTAAAAATAGTAAAGGAGTATTTAGATGAGAAAAGTATTAGTAAAAAAAAGAGGGAAGTATTATCAATATCAATTTGAAATAGCTTCTCAAAGTGGAAAAAGAAAATGGAAAACTAAATCTGGCTTTTTAAATAGAGAGTCTGCTTATGATGCTGGATGTATTGCTTACAACGAATATACACAAACAGGAAGAAATTTTGTACCAACAGAAATCTCGTATAGTGATTATCTTGATTATTGTGTGGATAAATATGTAGAAGTGAATTTATAAAAAATCCTTCATTAAAAGCTAAAATTCCAAAATATGAAACCAAAGGAAAAGAATCCTTACATATTTTAACAAAGGATTAAGAAATTTTTTGTGTTTATATATACTATATATAGAATTACTAAAAAAGGTGTAAATACACCAAGTATTTAAAAATTATATAGTAAATTTAAGTTGTAAATTTTATATGATAAGTAAACTAAGGATATAGACAATATTTATAATGTTTATATCTTTTTTTTAATAATTAATGATATAATGAAAATAGGAGTTGATAATGATGAATAAACCTCAAAAATTAAATAAAGGAGACAAAATAGCAATTGTAAGTTTATCAAGTGGTATTCTTGGTATGCCATATTGTGAACATGAATTAAAAATTGCTTTAAAAAGATTAGAAGAAATGAAGCTTGTTCCTATTCTTATGCCCAACGCATTAAAAGGTGTAGATTACATAAAAGATCATCCAGAGGCAAGAGCTGCTGATTTAAAGCAAGCATTTATGGATGACAGTATTAAAGGGATAATATGCGCTATTGGTGGAGATGATACTTATAGAACAATTCCTTATTTGATGGAAGACGAAGAGTTTGTAGAAGCTGTAAAAAATAATCCAAAAATATTCACTGGATTTTCAGATACAACAAATAATCATCTAATGTTAAATAAATTAGGTTTGTCTACTTTTTATGGACCTTGTATAATAGTTGATTTAGCAGAGCTTGACAATGATATGCTTCCATATACCAAAGAACAATTTTATAAATTTTTCTCAAATGATTCTGACTATGAAATTACCTCAAGCCCTATTTGGTATAAAGAAAGAAAAAGCTTTGGAGTAGAAGAAATAGGAACTCCGCGAGAAGAACAACAAGAACTACATGGATTTGAAACATTAAATGGAAGTGGCATAGTAAAAGGTAAACTTTATGGTGGATGTATAGAAACCATTTACGCTGATTTTACAGGCGCTAGATATGGGGATGAACCAAAAATATTTGAAAAATATAAAATTTTTCCAACCGAAGAAGAATGGAAAGAAAAAATATTGTTTTTGGAGACTTCAGAAGAAAAGCCAACTCCTGAAAAATTAGAAAAGATGCTATTAGAACTAAAAAAGAGAAAAATATTAAGTCTAATCAAAGGAGTTATCATTGGAAAGCCTCAAGATGAACAATACTACGAAGAATATAAAGAAATTTATAAAAAAATATTTAAAGATTTAAATACACCAGTAATATATAATGTTAATTTCGGACACTCTGTTCCAAGATGTATAATACCTTATAATGCTGAAGCAACAGTAGACTATGACAATAGAAGAATATTTATTAATAGTCAAATTTTAGAGTAGAACAACAATATGAAAAATATATAATGAAAAAAGTATTAACAGTAAAAGGTTAATACTTTTTATTATGTTTGACCGTTATGGTCAAACAGTAAAACCACCTGCTATGCAGGTGTGAATAGTAAAGAGCTCTGCCCGCCAAAAAACATATAAATCTCCTTCTGTTATAATGTAAATGATTTGCCAATCAAATACTTAAACAGGAGGAGATTTATATGTTAAAATCAAAAACGAAGTCTAAAAATATAGACGAGAGCCAATTGTCCCATACTAAATATAATTGTTTATACCATATTGTGTTTATCCCAAAATTTAGGAGAAAAGCAATATATGGTAAATTGCGTAGGGACATTGGAATAATTTTAAGACGGCTATGTGAATATAAAGAGGTAGAAATATTAGAAGCTCATGCCTGTATAGATCATATTCACATGCTAGTGCGAATTCCACCCAAGTTAAGTGTATCACAATTTATGGGATACTTGAAAGGAAAAAGTGCATTAATGATTTTTGAAAATCATGCAAATTTGAAATATAAGTATGGTCAGAGATCATTTTGGGCAAGAGGATATTATGTAAGTACAGTAGGATTAAATAAAAATACAATAAGAAAATATATTAGGGAACAAGAAACAGAAGATATGTTACAAGATAAAAGAAGTGTAAAGGAGTATGAAGACACTTTTAAGGGTTGTTAGAGTGACAAAGGTGATTGGCAAATCAAGAAAGCTCTCATGTGAGAGCTGCCAGCAATAGGCCTTATAGGCCTCAAAGAAAAACCTAAACTAGTGGATTTTTATTATAAAATAGTGATGATACCTTTATTTGCATCTACTTCAATGAATGTATTATCTTTTAATATCTGTGTTGCAAATTGAGTACCAACAACACAAGGTACATTAAATTCTTTGGAAACAATGACAGCATGACAAGTGAGACCACCCTCATCAGTTACAAAAGCTGCTACTTTATTAAAAACAGTTACGTAATCTGGACTTGTCATGTCAGCTATTAAAATATCTCCAGTATGAATTTTAGATAAATCTTCCGTTGTTTTAATTATTTTTGCTTTTCCTTTAACGATACCACCATTTACCGAAGTTCCCATAATAACTTTTGAATTGTGCATTTTTTCTTTGACAAAAGATAGACAGTAATCATTTAATTTTTGTTTAAGTAATTTTATATCTTTACCTTTAAATATTTTTTTATAGCCATCTATTTTAATTCTAGCCTTTCCATACTTGTTTTTTTTCCACATAGACATCATAATTTTTAGCATCATAAATTACTTCTCTTTGCTCAAAAAAATCTGAACGACAACATATTTTCAGTATCAAAATAAAATTTTAATTTTAATATAGTACAGAAAAAGAAAGTATATTGCAAAACAAAAAGAATTTATATATAATAAGGTCATTAAAAAACATTAAAATAAGGAGATTTATTATAATTATAGAAGTATAATAAATTAAAAAATATAAATAGAAAGGGATCAATCAAATAGATTAATATTTCTGTAAGATTGATTATACGAGAAATAAAAATGGAATTAATAGATGTTTTAAATGAAAATGGAATAAAAACTGGAAAAATAGCTAGTCGAGATGAAGTTCATCAGAAGGGGCTATGGCATAGAGCCATAGTAGTAGCTATAATTAATGATAAAAATGAAATTCTTCTTCAACAACGTTCTGCAAATAAGGAAAAAAATGCCAATATGTGGGATATATCAGCTGCGGGGCATATATCTGCTGGTCAGGATTCATTAATGGCTGCAACACGAGAAATCAATGAAGAAGTAAGTGTAAATATAGGATTTAATGTAGAAGTAAAAGAGTTTAGATTCATGTATTCCTTTAGAAAAGAAGAAAAAATTAGCGAATCTTTCATAGAAAGGCAATTTTATGACTTCTTCATTTTAAGACAAAAAGGATTAAATAAAGAAAGTATAAAATTTCAAAAGAGTGAATTACAAGATGTTAGATTTGCTACTATAACAGAATTGAATGAATTAAGAAAAACAGATAAACTAGTAAAAAGAGACGAAGTATATGATGTTTTAGTAGAGTATTTATTTAGATTATAATATATTATAAAGAACAAAATAATGTAAAGAAAGGAATGGGACTTAAAATGAAACGGGATCATCCATATATTGGAGTAGATGGAATTATTATAAATGATAAAGAAGAAATCTTATTAATGCATAGAACGGTTGGCGCTTATACAGGTTACTGGGGATTAATTGCTGGAGCTGTTGAATGGGGAGAAGAAGTATAGGAAGCATTAAAAAGAGAAGCGAGGGAAGAAATTGGTGTAGAACTAGGAGAAATTAAATTTGTTGGTAGATATTATGATAAAATAGGAAGACACCCAACAAAAACATTTATTTGCTTACCACATACTTGCAAAATAATAAAAGGAACACCTTCTCCAGTTAGTGAATGTGATGAAGTAAAATGGTTTAAGCCAGAAGAAATTAAGAAAATGGAGTTAGCCTATGATCACAAGAAAATGTTAGAAGATTTAAATTTAATTTAAATAAAAAAGAACTATAATAATTTATGAAATATCTAAAAATTAAGCCCAGGAGATGAAAAATAATGGACAATACAAAAATAATAGAACAAATAAAAAAATTAACAGAAGAAGAAAAAAGAAGTTTGCCATATGAAAAGTTGAAAACTATAATAAATAAATTAAACACAAAAGAAATAAAAGAATTAAGTAATGTGATAGGATATCCTGTATTTATAAGAATGTGCATGGGAGAATTACGACATAAAATTCCAATTCTACAAGACGGAGCAGCAGCCATTATTGTAAATTTGCAAGGAGAGATTTTATTACAACGCAGAAAAGATAATGATAGATGGGGACTACCAGGAGGATGCCAAGAGCTTGGAGAAAGGTTCCAAGACGTAATAATTAGAGAAATCAAAGAAGAAACAAATTTAGAAGTAAAAGAGGAAGATTTAGAATTATTAGATATTGTTTCGGGGATTTCTAGAAAAAAAGAGTATCCAAATGGAGATGTTGTCATCAACAATACCGTTTTATATGCAATTAAAAAATATTCTGGAAATTTAACCTGGGATGATGAGTCAAGAGATATGAAATTTTTTTCATTAGATAGCCTACCAAAAAATCAACATGATCCAGATTTAATAGAAGTATATATAAATAAAAAAAGAAAATAATATAAATGTAAAGTTACACTAAAAAGTGTAATTTTTTTATTCTAAAACGATTTAAATGGATGCTTAAGTGATATACTAAAAAAGAAAGGTAGGGAAAAATGAAAGGATTAAAAATTTTTCAATATGGAGTAGGAAAAATGAGCGTTTACACCATGCGCTACGTTATAGAAAATGGTGGAAAAATCGTAGGAGCTGTAGATATTAATCCTGATGTTATTGGCAAAGATATTGGTAAAATAATGAAGACAGAAGATACTGGAGTAATAGTTGAAAATGTAGCAAAGACAGAGGAATTGTTAAATAAACTAAAACCAGATTGTGTAATTGTAACTACGATGAGTTTACTTGAAGATGTCAAAGAAGCGCTACTTACTTGTGCAAAGTGTGGAATAAATGCTATTACTACTTGTGAAGAGGCATTTTATCCAATGAATTCTAACCCAACATTAACTAGCGAAATTGATAAACTTGCAAAAGAAAATAACTGTACTATAACTGGTAGCGGATATCAAGATGCATTCTGGGGAAATTTAATTACAACATTAACAGGAGCAAGCCATAATATTACAAAAATAAAAGGTAGCTCATCATATAATGTAGAAGACTATGGAATTGCTTTAGCAAAAGCTCATGGTGCAGGATTAACAAAAGAAGAATTTAAACGAGATGTAGCTAGTGCAGATGAGATATCAGATGAAGAAAGACAGAAAGTAATTGAAAGTGGTAAATATGCTCCATCTTATATGTGGAATGTAAATGGTTGGCTATGTGACAAATTAGGATTAACCGTAGTAAGTCAAAGACAAAAATGTGTACCACAATTTAATGATTATGATATTGAATCAAGTACTCTAGGTATGACTGTAAAAACTGGAATGGCAACAGGAATGAGTGCAGTAGTAACAACAGAAACAAAAGAAGGAATTACACTTGAGACTGAGTGTATCGGAAAAGTATACAATAAAGATGAGTTTGACAGAAATGAATGGACCATTTATGGAGAACCAAATACGACAATGGTAATAGAAAAACCAAGTACAGTAGAACTTACTTGTGCAACAATAGTAAATAGAATTCCAGATGTAATTAGATCAGAAGCTGGTTTCGTACCAACATCTCGTATGGGAGAATTAAAGTCTATAATAAATAATTAAAAGTAGAAAAAGACTCAAAATAGAGTCTTTTATTTTGAAATTAGAAATTTGTAATATATAAAATAGGAAGGAATAATGGTTAAAATCAAAAAGATGAAAATTGACAAAATCACGAAATTATGATATAATTTGCCTACATAAATGAAGGGGGAAAAAGAATGGTATTATTAACAAATGATAGCGTAGTGAAATCCTATGATTCCTTATGCTCATCAAAAAAAGAAATTGAAGAGGAAAGAAAATATGCCGAAAGTCTAAAAAATAAGTTAGAAAAATTTAGAGATTCTTTAAACGAGTCTACAATGAGAAAATTAGAATCTCTATATGAAATAAAAGAATCGGTGTTAGATGGACAATTACCTACAGTAATAACAGAATTAAGAGATTACGAAGAAATTATAAAATTAAACATCTATAGTAGTGCACTTAATATTGTAAGAGAAACCCAGGAAAAGGCAATTATTTTATGTAGTCGTAGAGGAAATATGTCTTCACTTAATATTGTTGGCATAAATCAAGATCAAAGTAGTTGTTTTCCAATATTTGATTTTAAAGATAATAATGGTGATATCAAAGTAAGCTTATATAAACAAGCCCAAGATAAAGAATTAAAAGATGCTTACCTTAGTGAAATGACAGAAATTTCTCAATGCAGAAGTTGTAAAGAAGAAGAAAAAGTAAGACTAAAATCAGCAATAGAAGAATTAAAATCGCCAACGGAAGAAGAAATATTAAAACATAATGCCGAAGTACAACAACAATTTTATCAAAGTTTTATTGACTTTCATGGGATAACGGATGATACTTCATACTATGAAAGAGCAAACTTCACTCAATATAAGAAATCATTAATCCAAGAACTTATGATTTCTGACTTCACTCAATATAAGAAATCATTAATCCAAGGAAAACTTATGATCTCTGATTTAGCTGGATTGTCACCATTAGAAACAAAAGTTTATGAATCACAAGCGTCGCAAAGTCAACCGAAAGTAACTGTCTACGCAAAGACGATAATTTAAAGAGTAAAAACTCTTTTTTTTATTAATAAAAAAGGAGCCCTAGGCTCCTATATCTATTTACAGAGGATCTTCACACGTAACAGTGAACCTTCCTCACTTATAATATATGCAAAGTATACAAATATATACAACAAACAAATAAAAATTGATTGAGAAAAGAAAAAAAATATGTTACTTTATCATTGACTTTATGAAAGAATAGAAAATAAAAAAGAGTATAAACTAAAAAGGAGAGGAAAAAATGGAATTAAAAGAAATAAAAGAGTCATTAAATAAAAGTAAAAACGAACTAAAAGAATTATGGAGGTCACTTTGACATTGATAGTAAAAAGGAGCAAGTTAAGACTTTAGAAGAAAAAACAAATGATATAAATTTCTGGAATGATAGAACCGCTGCGGAAAAAACAATTAAAGAATTAAATACAGAAAAAGAAGTAGTAGACAGTATAGAAAATTTATTACAACGGACCAATGATAATTTAGAGTTAGTTAATTTGTTAGAATTAGAAATAGATGAAAAAAACAAACAAGAATTGGAACAAGAAACTGTATTGATAAAACAAAAAGTAGAAGAATTGAGTTTTATTCTTCTTCTGGATGGGCCATATGATAAAAATGACTGTATTTTGGAGATTCATCCAGGTGCTGGAGGTACAGAGTCCTGTGACTGGGCTATGATGTTATATCGTATGTATACAAGATGGTGTGAAAAGAAAAAATATAAAATAGAAGTATTAGATTATCAAGATGGAGAAGAAGCAGGCATCAAAAATGTTTCCATCCGAGTGAAAGGGACAAATGCTTATGGTTATCTAAAAAATGAAAAAGGAGTTCATAGATTAGTTAGACTTTCTCCCTTTGATTCTAACAATAGACGTCATACATCGTTTGCATCAGTAGAAATAACACCAGAAATAGAACAAGATAATGATATAGAAATAGATGAAAAAGATTTAAAAATAGACGTTTATCGTTCGACCGGTGCCGGTGGACAAGGAGTAAACACCACAGACTCTGCAGTTCGAATAACGCATTTACCAACAAAAATTGTTGTTACTTGTCAAAACGAAAGAAGTCAAATCCAAAACAAAGAACAAGCATTAAAAGTTTTAAAAAACAAGCTTTTAATTAGAAAACTAGAACAACAAGAACAAGCAATAAATGAAATAAAAGGAGATCAAGCAAATATCAATTTTGGTTCTCAAATTAGAAGTTATGTTCTTCATCCTTATTCTATGGTGAAAGATCATAGGACAAATGCAGAAACTAGCAATGTTAACAAAGTATTAGATGGAGATATAGACTTGTTTATTGAGGCAAATTTAAAACAAAAAAGATAAAAATAAAGTGAGGGGTGTATATGGGAATATTTTCTAAGACAAAAGACTTAAAAATATTAGAGCGGATAAACTCTAAAGCAAGTGTAAAAAGACATATTCAATTTATTTTAGGTTGTTTTTTGATAGCTATCTCTTATAATTTGTTTCTAGCACCAAACAATATTGTAGCAGGAGGAGTAGGGGGCCTTGCGATTATTCTGAATTATCTGACTAAAATTGATAATTCCATCGTAATATTAGTTGCGGATATATTATTGCTAATATTAAGTTACTTTTTGCTAGGTAAGAATAAAACGAAGGCAACAATTCTTGGTTCTATTCTGTTTCCGTTGTTTGTTAGTTTAACAAGTAACATTAGTGCAATAGTAGATATAGATACAAATCAATTATTATTAATATCTGTTTTTGGAGGAGTCGTATATGGCTTTGGTGCCGGAATGATATATAAAGCAGGATTTACTACGGGAGGAACAGATATTATCAATCAAATTTTATCAAAATACTTAAAAATAAGTATGGGAAATAGTATGCTATATTGTGATGGAACAATTGTACTACTAACTGCCTTTGTTTTCGGTCCAACTCATTTTATGTACTCAATTATTGTCTTATATGTAATTAGTTTTATGTCAGATAGAGTTATTCTAGGAGTATCCGACAGTAAAGCATTCTACATTGTAACACAAGAAGAGAAAAAAATAAAAGAATATATTTTAAAGTATTTAAACCATGGAGTAACAGTATTTAATGCTAAAGGTGGATACGCTAAAGAAAATCAAACAGTTTTAATGTGTGTATTACCTACCAAGGATTATTATAGGTTAAAAGAAGGAATTCATGAAATTGATCCAGACTCTTTCTTTGTAGTGACAGATGCCTACGAGGTCTTTGGAGGTGAATAATGGATAACTTTTTTGAAGAAATAATAAAAAAAATAAAAAGAAAAAGCCTACTTCGTAGAATAGTAATATTAATACTAGCTTTATTTGTTTTAGCTTTAGTATATAATCTATTACTTTTACCAACTGGCCTAGTAGCAGGAGGGGTAAATGGAATTGCTGTAATCACAAATTATGTTTATGGAATAGATTCCTCAATTATGATATTACTAATATCCCTAACCTGCTTATTATTCAGTTTTATGTACTTAGGAAAAGAAAGAACCGCAGGCTCTATTCTAGCGACATTTCTTTATCCTTTGTTTGTAAAGATAACTGCTTTAATTACTCAAAATATTAATTTAAATTATGAAGATACATTTTTGATAATCATCTTTGCAGGGGTAATAGGAGGTCTAGCAAACGGTTTCATTTATAAAACGGGATTTAGTAATGGAGGGCTTCCTATTATAAGTCAGATTTTGGATAAGTATTTTAAAATCCCAGTAACAAAATCCAGCATGGTAATGAATTCTATAATAATAGTGATAGGTAGTGTTTTCTTTGGTTGGTCAATGATGATGTATGCCATCATACTGGTCTTTATAAATAATTTGATGATTGATAAAGTATTACTAGGAATATCTAAAAATAAAGCATTCTATATAGTAACATCAAAAGAAAAAGAAATAAGAGAGTATATCGTAAATAAATTGCATCATACTACAACTATATTTAATGTCAAAGGAGCCTTTTTTGAAAAGCAAAGAAAAGTGTTATTGTTAGTAATTCCAACCAGAGATTATTATAAGGTAACAGAAGGAATTAAATTAATTGATCCAGGAGTATTCTTTGTAGTAGAGGATGCCTATGAAGTAAAAGGTGGAAAATAGTGTTAACAAGAGGAGATTTCACGAAACTCCTCTTTTGTTATGTCGAAATATATGATATAATGAAATATACTAGAGTGGAGGTAAATATGGACTTAATCAG
>CALVYF010000039.1 GCA_944372055.1 uncultured Bacilli bacterium
TCAATCCTTATATCAGGATTAGAATTATATGCTTTCTTTTCTCTTTGATTATGAGAACCAATTTGTGCTAAATCGTGTGTAGTCATAATAGGTTCACTTCTAAATATTGCATAATTTAAATTCATTATATCAATCTCCTCTCTTTTTTAACAAAATAAAAAGAATATGCATTCAACATATTCTAGTGTTTATAAGATACTAATTAAATTGATATAACCTCAAACTTATTTGATTTTAAAAGTTGTGTACTTTTGTGTGTCATAACGTATACACCATCATCATTCTTTAAAATAACTTGTGTATGATTATTAGAAGTATTAGTAAGACTAACTCTATAATAATTCTTTTCCTTATAAGCAACTTCTACATCATAATTATAAACATTATCATTATTTACAATCTCTAAAGTACCATCAATATAATAAGCTTTAGCATCCTCCACTTTTTTACTAAAATCTTTGATTACATCCTTTTCGCCATATTTACCACACCCCGCAAACAAAAAAATACTAAAAAAGAAAAGCAATAATAATTTTTTCATAATTCACCTCTCATTACATCCTATTAAACTGTATGAAAGATTTCTTTTTTTATGCACAAAAAAGGATAGCTTTCGCTATCCTTATAAAGTCTATGAAATTCTTACTTTAATCTTCTTAGTCTTTGGTGTATAAGTAAGTTTCAAGTCAGATTTTTCTACATGTACTTCAACTTCATGTTCACCTATTCCATAATCTTCCAAATCAACATAAGCAACGATAGATGAAGCATCAAGCTTATCAATAATATCTGAACTACCACTAACAGAAACTGTAACACTAGTATCTTCAGCAGACAACGCCTGTACCGATAATCCGTCAGCTAAGTTTCTAAATTCAATAGTATTAACAGTAAATTCCTTAGTAGTAGAATTAGCAACTTTAACATCTACTGTAATTGTCTTTTCACTTATTTCAGTAATTCCTTTTGGCTTCTTAAGAGTAACAGTAAATTTCTTATCTTTTTCCAATCCTTTAACATCTACTTCTACTTCTAACGCCTCAATATCATCAATAGCCGATTGTTGTCCATAAACAGTAACTGTAGAAACATTAGTACTAATAGATTCAATTGATTTACCAAAGGCAAGCTTTCCTGTAGGAACAACCTTTACTGGAATCTCTTTACTTGGAGATGTAATAGTAAGTTTAGCATCTACAGTGGATGGAACAATCTCTACATCTACTCGTTTACCTTCTTCATCATAAGCAACAAGAGGAACATCTTTTAGTGTAAGTTCTCCAGCCTTTGGATTGCTTATTTCTTCTACATCTACCAACGCTCTAACTGTTGCAACTTTATCCAATTTATATTGAGCACCTTTAATGATAACGTCTGTACGATCAAGTTCAACATTATCAATATATAATTTACTATCTAATTCATCCTGATGTAAAATATCAACAGTTAAACTCTTCGTTGCACTAACTTTCTCATAAATAGTAACAGTTACTTCTGATGGATCCAAACGATAATCTAAAGATTTAAGTCTTTGTGAATAATTAAGAGTTACTTTATGATTACCCGGTTTCAATCCAGTTAAATCAACAGTCACACCCTTCGAAGGTGCCTGTTTTGCTAAAAATATATGTCTTCTTTGACCAATTAAAGTAATATCAACAGTCTTAGGTAACCCTTCAACAACATAAAGTTCTTCATTATAAACCGCAGTAACTGGTTCATCATATAATACTTCCGCATATTGATCTATCATAACGTTTGATTCTTGGTCAACAATAACAAACACACCAAATGCCAAAATTAAGCTAATAATAATTAAAGTTGATTTCTTCGAAGCAATACGATCTAAACTCTTTGTATTATCCTTAAAGAAAGTAACAATCTTTAACATTAATTTAGTTATGGGAGTAATTAACCATTTATCAAAGAATGATACAATATGACGAAAGAAATTTTTAACACTTTTACTTATTCTCTTCATATATCTCTTCCTCATCTATTTCATCTTCATCTAAATCTGTATCCTGTTTAGGACGAAGCTCATCAATTAACATCATACGAACATCATCCAACGTTAAGTTATATAGCATTTCTCCCTTTAATGCTATAGAAACTCGACCAGTCTCCTCAGAAACCACAATACAAATCGCATCAGTTTCTTCACTTAATCCTAAAGCTGCTCTATGTCTTGTTCCTAATCTGCGATTTAGCTTTGGACTACTACTTGTTGGGAATACTGCACCTGCACAAGTAATTCTGTCTCCCTGAATAATAACTCCACCATCATGAAGAGGGTTTCCTTCATAAAAAATAGATATTAATAAATCACTAGACAAATCAGCATAAATCTTTTTAGCTTTCTCAATATAATTACCCAAACTAATATCACGTTCTAAAACAATCAATGCCCCGATGCGTTCTTTTCTCATATAATCAACAGCATTAACAATCTCGTAAACCAAATGTTCACGCTCATCGACAGTTAATGTTTTGTGACGACCAAGTAACTGTGTACGCCCCAACTGTTCCAGTATAGTACGTATCTCTGGCTGAAAAATAATTATCAAAGCGATTGGTCCCCATTGGATAACATAATCCAGTAATACTGCAATAGTCGTAAAACCTAACCAATCACTCACCAAACTTAAAATAATTACAAAGACAACTCCCTTAAAAATCAAAGAAAGTTTAATATTATTTTTAATATTCTTTAAAATAAAATAAAAAATAATCCAAACAAGACAAATATCACCAAGTTTTCTTAAAATAGATATAATGTCAGTAAGTGTTATTGTCATCTAATCCCTCCATGCTCTATAATAGTATACAAAAAATAACAAAAATAGTAAAGTTATTGTTGCTGTTCAGAAGTAGTACTCTCTTTTGGTGGAGATGAAGTAGGAGCAGAAGTTGCAGAAGTACCTGTAACTGCTGACACCATATCATTAGTAACTAATGCTTCAGACTGAGCAACATTAGTGGTATCAACCTGACCAACTTGCTGCAACTGAGCAGAAGAAAGTACAGTTTCTGCATTAGTTGCAATGGCAGAAGCACTAGATTCATCAGTAGGCAAAAAATGTACTTCAGCATACATTTCTTTTTGCTTTCTTTCTAATTCCTTTTGTTTTAATGTAGCCTCAGCCAAATAACCAATACAGGCAATAATACCGATAGCAGAAATTATAGCAACAACAATATACAAAGGGCCAGATAAAAAATCGCGGAAAAATGAAATAATCACATCCAATATACCACCCCTATTCTTATTTTTAATAATACCATTTTTTAAAACAAAAAACAACAAAAATCAATCGATTTAAGACTGATTTTCCTATCTATATATAAAGTTTATAACAAACCTAAATTTTCACATGGTGCCGATTAAAGGACTTGAACCTTCGACCTCCGCATTACGAATGCGCTGCTCTACCAACTGAGCTAAATCGGCAAATAAAAAAGATACAAAAATATTGTATCACTTTTCTAAAAAATTGAAAACTATTTTTAACAGAAACTATTTAGCCTCAATATGATTAAATAAAATACCGATATTAATTAGTCCACAAATACCAACCAAGCTATAAATAATTCTACTAAATAAAGAACCCGCTCCAAAAATAGTATCCACTAAATTGAAGTCTAATATTCCAATTAATCCCCAGTTGATAGCTCCGATAATAGTAATAACTAATAATATCTTTTGTACTGTTTCCATATAATCCCTCCTATCTATAGAATTACCAAGATAAAAAAAATTATACTCTTTTTTTTAAAAATTTAGTTTTAGCACGAAAAATAGGATCATCTCTACCAACTCTAGAAGAAGGAGAAATCTTTTCAAAACAAAAATCACTTAAGGTATAATTGGAAATAGAGAAATTTTTAGAAGTTTCATCTAAAAAATCAAAACTACCATCACCATAACTAGACAAATTACCCTTAGCTGTTAAATAAATCAAGTCCAAAACATAATCACCAAAAATTCGGATATCATCTTTCCGACTTTCAAGACTATATCCTTGTTTAGAAAAACCAGAATATAATATGTCCTCTTCCCTACGATTTCCAGTTTTAGAATAAGAAATATGCACCCCATTTCTATAATATGCCTCTAATACATCATTAGAAATGGGCTTATGATATTGATCATCAGAAAAACCAATAGAACTCCCTTTATCTTTATTTTCCTCCAAATATAGCGCTTTCTTTGTTGGAGGATACTTAGCTAATCTCATAGGTAATAAAAAAGAATTATAATAATCATTAAATTTTTCAAAAGACTCAACCAGCAAATCAGAATAAATCAAACCATTAGTCATCAAAGAAACATGGAAAACAGGCAACTCTTCAGAAATAATTTTGTCAATAGTATAAGCAATTGCTAAAACATTTAATGTAGGCTCCCCACCAGAAAAAGTAATAGTTTCAATAGCCTTATAATGATTCCTATCTAAATCCAAAAGTAAATCAATAAATTCTAATGAAATATCCAAATTTTGCTTAGGACCACGCATACAATAATCACGACATTGTTGATTACATCTCCTAGTAACTTCTATTCCGATATCACTATATACCAAATCCATAAAACACCTCTAAAAAAAGAAACTAGCTATACTAGATTCTTCTAACTGCAATAACATAAGTACCACTACCACGAGTCCAAGCATCAACATCGCTCGCAATAACACCCTGAACAGGATTAGTAGCATGAATCATCTGTCCATTTCCAACATAAATAGCAGAATGAGTCGCAACCCCTGCACTATATCCCCAAATAAGAATATCTCCAGGTTGTGCATTTTCATAACTTACAGCAACTCCATCATTCGCCTGAGTAGAACTACTTCTACTAACTGAAATTCCTATCTGACTATATAAATATTGAACAAACCCACTACAATCAAATCCTAAAGGACTATTTCCACCTGAAACATAAGGACTTCCAATCAATGAATAAGCAAGTTGCACTAAAGAAGACATATTTCCAGAAGCAACATAATCATTTTGATAAACCTCATTAGGAATAGACACAGTATTCTTTTCTGAAACTTCAACAGAATAAGTAACAGAAGATTGGTTACCATACTTATCAACAGCTTTAACAATAACCTCATAAGTTCCCGGTTTCATAGTATCCACATTACTTTCGACTGTATAATAATTAGTATCAACATCTTCATTAACAATTTCCTTCTGCTGATATTCTATTTTTCCATCTACTTTATCATAAACAGAAGACAAATTACTAAGTATATCAAAATCATCCCCCGTGGTTAAAGATATTGTCTGTTCTTTTAACAAAATCTCTGGAGCCACAGTATCTTTAACTTCTACTATAATGGGAACTTCTTTAATAATCTGGTTTTTCTCCACCTCAACAATAATTTCCTGAGGACCAACCTTAGAAGTATCTACATCTTTTTTTATTGATACAATTTCACCATCAATAGAATCCACAACTTTACGAATATCATAATTAGGACTTCCATATTCAATGGTAGCAGTCTTCGAAACAGCTACATCAATGCTAGAATAAATTTTATGATATTCATAAAAATAACATAACATTAAACTAACAAAAAGAAACATTGTAGTTACCAATAGCTTACGCTTCGACGGTAAATTTTCTATTTTCATACATAATCTCCCCCTGAGATAGAGTATATAATAACACATTTGGTAATCTTTGTCAAAATTCATCACCTGTTTATAAAATAACCAACTTTCACAAGAATATACTTTTATAAAAAAATTACTAACAATGTTCCTAATTTAAATATGTAAGTATTGATATTCATAAGATACAGTTTCATATTTTTTATTTAGTATTTACTGAAAACCAAATACCTTATATTTTATAAATAAATTAGACAAAAAAAGAGAGTTTCCCACTCTCTTTTACAAAAACTCTTTTATCTCTTTTTGAGCTTTTTTCTGAAATTTTAAAAAATCCTTAGCCAATTTAAGATCATCCTTATTAATATCATCGCTCGCATTTTCTACTCTTTTTTCCATTTCTATCTCTCCCATGGATAATCCTTGAATTAATAAATCCGCAATAGCCGCATCACTATTGTCTATTAAAACCTCTTTATAAATCCCCATAGAAGACATAATTTTTGTGATATTCCCTTCTTCTACTAACTTCATATCTCTAGAAAGCAAAGATTCTTTAGCTTTTTCTTCATAAGAAGAATATTCTTTAAAAATTTCTTCCACTTTTCCTGTAATTTTATTATCCTTACCTTTTAAATTTTCTAATAACTTTTGAGTAGAAAATCTCCCCATAGAAGCATCCTTGTAAATCTTTTCAATAAGTTCAGTTTGTCTATTCATTCACATCACCTCAATAGTAGTATGAAAAAAAAAGACTATTTTATACTACTTTTTATTAAAAAGTAATTCTATATCCTAATTAACACAGATCAAAACAACATCAAGAAGAAAAAATCAATATAAAAAATTAAGTAATTTTATATTCTTTATCTTCATAAATTATATCTTTAAAACCACAAATCATAATATAAAGGAGATATTTTTGTACAAAAAAAGCCGTATTGGCTTTAAGAATTCATAATCCATTTAATAATTTCTTTTTTTATAGCAAAATACTCTTCTTTTTCAAACTGCATATTGCAAATACAATACTTTTTATTAGAAATATGCGCACAAAACATACATTCATGTAACGACCCACAATCTTCAATAAATAAAGAATTACTAATCTTACTCGAGCAAGAAACATTATAACTGTTAGAACAACCAGAAGAATCATCGCAACGAATGCAAAAGCTACAATGACCAGATCTTTGAGATGCAAGTAAATATTCACTTCCTTGACAACCATCAGAAAAAACTAAATTTTTGCAATCACTAGAATCGCAAGAACGATATATGTTTTCAGAACGATAAATCGTATCACTTTCAGATACATTAGTAGAATCATATACTCTTTCAGTAGTACGATAATTAAGTTGATTCCATAAAGTAACCAACTGTTCCAAGTTTTCTATTTCTTGTTTTGGCTGTTCCCAAGTTTTCCATTTCCAAGTGTTTTTTTCTGTAATATACTTTGTTGGATTGACAGAAGTAGCCCAAGTAACTTCTCCCGTAATAGAATCATTTACCTGCTGTGGCAACTTAACATCAAACGCAAATTTAGTTAAAAGTTCATCAATAGTAAATGGATTCTTACAGTCAAAAACATTGGAAAAAATCTTATCTACTGTTTCCAACACTTGTGTTTTATTCATTTACATCACCTCTCATATTTCTTCTACTAGAAGATTGTTCTAACAATAATTCTGTCAATTTAATATTTGGTGTAATTTCAAATTTCTTCTTAGGGGGAGATACTGTAACTTTACTCTTAGGAACTGGTTTAGATATCTTTGTTTTCTTAACTCCTTTAATAGGAACAAAATCAACAGTTCTTCCCTTAAACGCCGGAAGCAACACACCTCTACTTCCAAGACGTACAACGCATTCTCTATCTCCTAAATTAATTAACATCAATATACGATTTTCTTCATTATCATCACGAGATAATTTCATAGATATATTACTAGATAATATAGTAGCATCTCTTCTAGAAACCCTAAATACATAATAATTAACTACATTTGCAAAAATGGCCTCTTGTAATTCTTTACTAATCTGCTCAAAATATTGTTGTGCTAAAATTAAAGATAACCCAAATTTTCGTGCCTCCGATAAAAATTTAAGCAAAATAGGATTTTCTATCGTAGAAACCTCATCTACAATAAATATAATATGTTCATCTATTTTTCTTTCTTGAATCAATGCCATTAATTGCTGCATAATAAGACCAGAAATCGTCTTAACACAAGAGTCTCCCAATACATTACGATTTAAAGAAAACAAAGTTAGAAAACTTTTCTGAATAACGTCTTGTAAAGATGAGGCATTAGTATTTTCCTCTTGAAAAACAGGAATTAATTCCATCTCATCTAGAAAAGCAATAATAGGAGCAATCGCCTCGTTATAATACTTATTTTTCATTTCATTAAAATCAGTCAAAAAGAAACTATAAATACTATCTGGCAATTTCTCTGATAATAAAGATTCTCGGTACTCAACTTCTAATAATAATTTACGTAAATGTTTAAAACTAAAACTATTATGATACAAAAGCAATAATAAACTATGGCGTAAGACTCTTTCTAACTTAGAATTATATAAATCGCTCATATAAGAAGAAAGTAAAGACATCAATAATTCTGAAGCAACCACGACATTATCCGTAGAATTAACAAACAAATTAATACTTTGTTCAATGGATTGAAAATCAACAATAGAACTATTAGGTAAACCACCAATATCTTCTTCTAAAGAAGCATGTGGATCAATAACAACAATCTTATATTTCAATTTATAATCAAGCGTTGTTGCTAATCGACTAATAAGTAAACTAATAAACTTAGACTTACCACTACCACTAGACCCTACAATAAGAGAATGTTTATCAAAAGAATAGGTAGATAAGTTTAAATAATAATCCTTAGAAAAATAAGGAAATGTGGAAACAGAAAGTAAAGCTTGAACAGCATCACTTTGCAACAATGGTAGAGATTTTTGGAAATCTAAATATTTAGGTTGAGACTGATAGGTATATTTTTTATTTTTCGAAAAATCAACACTAAGTAATACCTCTGGTAGAGTTTTAAATAATTTACGCCGAATAATACTACCACGTTCATTGATATACAAATAACCACGAGTAAGAAGTTTATCACCAGTAACATTACGAAAATATAATTCTAACATTTTAATATTACGAGATTTCTTTAATGATTCTCTATCCATAAGATCAACAATTGTATCTGTCAACTGATTTATATAAGGTAAACCACGCTCATAAGCAAACGACCAATGAACATCGGAGCTCTTAAACATAAAATCAGACAATTCTCCTAATACAGTTGGCAAAACTTCTTCTGTACGAACATAATAATGAATTTTATTCATATCGCAAACAACAAATATTTGAAAACGAGAAAAAGAGCCTAAATAACTAGAGAGTTTTAAAAGCATAGAATGCCAAGACTCTCTAGATACAAATTTGGAAGTTAAATAAATTTCTGAAACGATACTCTTCCTCATAATAAGACTCCTTTTATTAAAAACAGTATAACAAAAAAAGATATTATTTAAAATATCTTTCTTTAAAATAATCATATAATTGATTACACTTTTCTTTATCCATATCCTGTTTATCTTCATATGGATATGAAAGCCCTAATTTAATATATTTTTCACGTCCTAAACGATGGAATGGAAGAAAATCTACTCTTTCAACATTATGGATATGTTGCAAATAATTTACTAAACTATCCATATATTCATAATTATCCATAATACCTGGAACAATAACTTGACGAATCCAAATCTTTTTATTCATCTCATTGCAAACATCAATAAAATGTTCTACTTCTTCCATTTCTAGACCAGTGATATTACGATATCCTTCAGGATTCGTATGTTTAATATCCAAAAGAACTAAATCGACATAAGATAAAAGCTCATGATAATTACCCAATCCAACTCCTGAAGTATCTAAAGCTATATGAATATTATCTTTTTTTAATAATTTACAAACTTCGATAATAAACTCACTATGTAATAAAGGTTCTCCTCCAGAAAAAGTAACTCCGCCATTTTTCTTAAAATAAGGTTCACACCTCTTAATTTTTTTTACTAATTCCTCTGGCGTATAATTGTCTTCTCTCTTCTTCCACATCTCTGGATTATGACAGTATTTACAACGTAACATACATCCGTTAAAGAATACAACACATCGGATACCAGGACCATCAACTAATCCAAATGTTTCTATCGAATCAATACTAGCTTTCATAATTACATTTTCTCATGGAATGTTCTAGCAATAACTTCCTCTTGTTGCTTTCTAGTTAATTTATTGAAACGTACTGCATATCCAGAAACACGAATAGTAAGTAATGGATATTTATCAGGATTGTTCATAGCATCCACTAACATTTCACGATTTAATACATTAACATTTAAGTGATGTGCTCCTTGAACAAAGTATCCATCCATTAAGTTAACTAAATTTTCTACTCTTTCATCTTCTGTTTGTCCTAAAGCACTAGGTACAACAGAGAAGGTATTAGAAATACCATCACGGCAACAATTTGCCCAGTCTAATTTAGCAACAGAATTTAAGGAAGCAATAGCTCCACTTTGATCTCTTCCATGCATTGGATTAGCACCAGGAGCAAAAGCAACACCAGCTTTTCTACCATCAGGAGTAGCACCAGTATTAGAACCATATACTACATTAGATGTAAT
>CALVYF010000040.1 GCA_944372055.1 uncultured Bacilli bacterium
TAATAAATCAAAAAATATAAATAGAAAGGGATCAATCAAATAGATTAATATTTCTATAAGATTGATTATACGAGAAAGATATGAAGAAGTACCGTTGTATAATCTGTGGCTATATCTATGATGAAGCTAAAGAAAAAGTAAAATTTGAAGACCTACCTGATGATTGGACTTGTCCTCTATGTGGTTCCCCAAAAAGTGCCTTTGAAGAAGTAATAGAATCACCACAAAAAGAGGAAGAAAGTATAGAAGAACAACAAGAAATAGAAGAGGATTTGCGTTCACTAACAAATGAAGAAATTACTTATATTTGTTCCAACCTAGCAAAAGCCTGTGAAAAAGAATATAAAGAAGAAGAACAAAACTTATTTGTAGAGCTAGCAACTTATTTCGAAGAAAAAACAAAAGAAGTATCCGGCACCATAGAAGAGATCAAAGAAGCAAATAAACAAGAACAAAAAGATATAGAACAAGCTATGGAAATTGCTGATAAAAACTCAGATCGTGGAGCAAAAAGAGTATTAACTTGGGCCAATAAAACCTCTAATATGATGAAAATAATTTTAGAAAACTATGAAACAAAAGGACTAGATTATATCAAAAATACCAAAATTTGGGTATGCGATATCTGTGGTTTTATCTACATAGGAGAAGAGCCACCAAAAATCTGTCCAGTTTGTAAAGTACCAAGTTTTAAAATATTGGAGGTGAAATAATGGCTAAATTTCATGCTTATCGAGATATAAAACTATGTTCTAAAGACTGTTTATGCCTATTTGTCTGTCCAACAGGAGCAAGCGATACAGAGACTGGCCAAATTGATTTTTCTAAATGTATCGGATGTGGAGCCTGCGCTAATGCTTGTCCATCTCACGCCATCACTTTAGTACCAAACAAGATGCCGAAACAACAAGAAAAGCAAGAAGAAGTAGTAAAAGCTCTGTTTAAAGTTGCTAACACAAAAATAGACGCTATAAATAAATTAAAGACAATGATAAAATCATCTTCTAATGAAGATGAAAAAAGGCTATATAAAGCATTAATACATGCTAATAAAGTAATAGTTGAAGATTTAATGAGAGAAGCAGGATATATGTTACCAGAAAGTAAAAACACTCATGAGTTTTTAGAAGAACTAAAGAAAACTACACCACAACAAGAAAATACTATTCAACAACTATTAAATAAATTAGAAGTAAACGAATAAAGATATCAAAAAGATATCTTTTCTTATGATATAATAAATATAGAATAAAAGAAGGTGCCATATGACAAATTTTATAATCGCTCAAATTATTGGTGCAGTAGCATTGATAATTTTAATTATTAGTTTACAAAGTAATAATAAAAAAAGATTGCTAACATATCAAATGGTATCTAGTTTATTATATGCTTTTCAATATTTCTTTTTAAAAGCCAGTAGCGGTTGCTTTATGAACTTGATTTGTATGCTTCGAAATTGGATATTTAGCCGATATTCTAAAACAAGGCCTCCAGTTTATTGGTTAATAATAACGGTTGGAATTATGATTTTGGCATCTAGTTTATCTTACACAGGATTAATCAGCATTCTACCAATGATAGCAGTCGTGATATATAGTATTGCTTTATGGAATGGAAATCTAACAATAATTCGCATAACAGAAATAATATCTTGTAGTCTATACATTATTTATAATATCAATGTTTTAGCAATAACAGGCTTAATCGCCACAATAATAGAACTATTAGGAGCGCTCTTTGCTATTTTTAAATTTGATATAAAAATAAAAAAAGCAAGATAACAATTTAAAATTATTCAAAACAATAGGAGGAAATATGACAGAAGAAATTATGACAAAGTTTGATTACAATTCCCCAGTAATTTTAACATACTTTTTTATCTGTTTAATTATTTTAATGATAGATAAATTATGCAAAGGAAAATTTAGTGCCACATTTTTCACAACCTATAAAAATGATTCACTATTAAACCCTTTAACTTATTTCAAATTAATATCACATTCTCTAGGACATACTTCCTGGGATCATTTATATAGCAATTTCTTAAAAATATTATTAATAGGTCCCTTAATTGAAGAAAAGTACGGTTCATATCAATTGCTAATAATGATGATTATAACTTCATTAATTATTGGTATTATAAATCGTTTGTTTTCCAAAAACAGAATTCTTGGCGCAAGTGGTATAGCCTATATGTTAATAGTCTTATGCTCATTCGTAAATATTGAAGATGGTAAAATACCTCTAACTTTAGTATTAATTCTATTATTCTTTGTTGTTGATGAAATCATTAATTTACTTAGAAGAAAAAAAGATGGAGTTTCACATCTAGGACATGTTACAGGAGCAATATGTGGACTAATTCTTGGCATTTTATATGTTACAGGATTTACATTTAAAATATAAAAGTTAAGGAGAAAAAATGTATTACACTAAAATGAATTCTCCTCTAGGAGAAATAACTATTACCAGTACCAAAGATAAATTAACAGGTGTTTATCTAAAAAACCAAAGATATTTTTTACATAATATAAAAGAAGAATTAATTAGAAATGATAATTTAGACATCTTAAAAAAAACAACAGCTTGGTTAAATGACTATTTTAAAGGTCTAAAAAAAGATCCAAGTGAATTACCATTAAATTTAAGAGGAACACCTTTTCAAAAATTAGTTTGGCAAGAACTATTAAAAATACCATATGGAAAAACAACTACATATAAAGAATTAAGTATCAAAATAGCTAAAAAACTTAATAAAGAAAAAATGTCATCACAAGCCATCGGTGGAGCTGTTGGACATAATCCTATCTCAATTATTATCCCTTGTCATAGAGTAATTGGAACCGATGGAACTCTCACAGGTTATGCTGGAGGAATAGAAAAGAAAGCATATTTATTAGTGTTAGAAAAAGGAGAAACTATGATAGATAAAGTTGGTGCAATTATATTAAAAGATAAAAAAATATTAGTTCAAAGAAAAAATAATAATCGAGAAGAATGCATTATCCCAGGTGGGAAAAGAGAAGGTAAGGAAACAGATTTTGAAACCTTGAAAAGAGAGCTAGAAGAAGAATTAAGTGTAGAATTAATAAAAGCAGAATACATAGGAACCTATCAAGACATCGCAGTATTTTCTAAAAAACCAATACAAGTAATTACTTATATCGTTACGATAGAAGGAGAAATAAAATGTAATAATGAAATAAAAGAAGCTATTTGGATAGATAGAAATTATAAAAAACAAGGAATCAAAGTAGGAAGCATCTTAGGAGAACATGTAATACCAGAATTAATAAAAAGAAATCTAATGTGAGAAAAAACAAAAAAACTGAAAAATTCTTCAGTTTTTAATTTGCCAGTTTAACAACAATGACATCATCTACCAATTGAATACTTTTATTACTTGGATAACACTCCATTTTTTGATATTCTGAACTATCTAAAATTTCTTGATAAGTATCAGAAGAAACAAAAGTAATAGAAGTTCCAAGTTCCTGTTCCATAAAGCGAGACCAACCATTTTTCATATTCGTATATTCATCCCAGAATAAGGAATAGTTACTAACGAATCCATAAGTATAAGTAGAAATATTACCAAGTTCTGTAGAGCTTTCTTTAGTATAGTATGCGTTATAATCAAGATTTCCTGCAATCATCACTTGTTTTTGATAGCCTAGTTCATTAATTTGATTTCTAATATCATCAGCAATCTGATAAGTCTTTTGATAAGTATGTTCTAAGGTTTGATAGGTAGCACTGTCTTGAATAATATATCCTCGAATAATAAGTGCAAAAAGGAAAACAGTAAGAATAGAAAATACCCTTTTATCTTGCATAAAATAGCAAACAAAGAAGAATATCAGTAAATAACCACTACTCATTAATAGTTGTATTTCGGTATCTGGAAGTATAATCGTAACAATATTAACAAACACTGGAATAAGTATGAAAAATAATATAAATAATAAAGAATATTTGAAAGAAACTTTATTTTGATAGAAAGAATAACCAATTCCAATAAATAATAAAATGAACATTACAATATAAAACACTTGCATAAACATATTAGAATTAGAAACAATGCTATCAGTAAAATAATATTGATAAAAACTTTGATAAGCATTAATAATTCTACTAGGAATATCTAAAATAGTATCGATTCCAAATTGACTTGCTCCACGATAACTACTTAAATCAACATGAAATACCAGTAATGATAACTTCATTAGAATAAAGTAGAAAAGAACAGCTAATACAATAATACCAAAAGATATAAAGAACTCTTTCCAATGAAATTTCTTCTTTAAAATCTGTATCATCCACCATAAAAGTAATAAAGTAAGAGGAATAGCTAAATAAGCTTGATACATAGAAAGAGATAAAGTAATCAGAAAACTGGGAATCACATATTTTACAAACTTATGCTTGGATTTAACAAACAAATAAATTGCAAGAACAGATGCAAAGAATGCAAAGGAATAAGCACAAGCACAATAATGAAATAAAAGGGTGGCAGACACAATAGGAGATACAGAAATTAAGATACCACATAGTACTTGAATTACTTTATTTTTTATTTCAAATAAGTCAAAGATAAGAATGATACTGCCAATAAATAACAAGAAACTAAGAAAAATCTCTAATTGTGGTATAACAAAAAAACCTTTTAGTAGTCCAACAATATAAAGTCCAAACCTTCCAAGAGAAATCTCCCAAGAATAAAAAGAATAATAACCTGTATTGAGTAATATATCTGCTGTTAGAATATTCTTAGTGAAAAGCGGTAGGTGAATTACTATCGCCACGACAAAAGATACGAGTATTACTAATTTATACCCATCAATTAATTTCTTAACTTTTTTCATAAAATCACCATCTTCATTTTAACATAAAAAGTAATAATATGATATGATAAAGAAAAGGTGGTTATATGGAATTAGAAAAAATATATGATACGCATGAATTAAATAAACAAAAGGTAATACAAGAAGGATTTATAAAAGAAAAAGCAACCTATCAAAAAACATATCCTCTAAAAGAGAAAAACTTTGAAGTAATATTCTACTTAACAGAGAAAAGAGCTAAAGTAAAAGTATATGATAAAGAATTAAAAGAAGAATATTTACCATTCTATGTAGAAGAACAAACCGGAGAATATGTAACAAAAATTAAAGAAGAAGTAGAAAATATTTGGAAAGAAATCGTAAAAAATTGTTTTGAGGTAATTAGTATTAGAGAAAAAATACTAGATTATGTATATAAAAAATATCATACCAAGCCAGCATATCTTTGGGAAAATGATCCTATTTCCTGTACTTTAAAAAATGAAAATAATAAATGGTATGGAATAATCATGGAAATACCATACAAGACTTTAGGAATAGAAAAGCTTGGGAAAGTACCAATTATAAATTTAAAGAATACAGAAGAAAAAGTTTTAGACCTAATAGATAATAAAGAATATTTTAAAGCATATCATATGAATAAAAAATATTGGTATACAATTACTTTAACAAAAAATATTAATATGAAAAAGCTAGAAAAATTAATTGATGAAAGCTATAATTTAGTAGAAAAAAAGAAATCATAGGTAACTGATATGATTTCTTTTTTTGCTTGTTTATATAATATGATAGGAGGTGAAAAATGTTAAAGGGAATTGATATATCTAGATACCAAGCGGGAATAAACATAAACATATTAGATATTGACTTTGTTATTGTAAAAGCTACAGAAGGAGTAGGATATAGTGACCCTAACTATAAGGAATATCTCACAGCTGCTATAAATAGTAATAAAAAGATAGGCTTGTATCATTATGCAAGACCAGATTTGGGAAACACTCCAGAAGATGAAGCAACTTGGTTTATATCAAAAGCGAAAGACTACATAAAAAAAGCCATATTAGTATTAGATTGGGAAGTAAATATCAGTAACACTGCTTGGGCATATAACTTTTTAAAAACAGTATATGAAAAAACAGGAGTAAGGCCAATTATATATATGAGTGCATCCCCAGCAAATACTTATGATTGGACACGAGTAGTAAACGGGAATTTTGGACTTTGGATAGCAAGTTATGGAGCAAATACAGGAGCTCCAGGAACACCACCAACGAATAAATATTGGCCTTTTTATATCTTATGGCAATACACTTCAAAAGGTTATATTAATGGGTATTCCAAGAACTTAGATCTAGATTATTTTTACGGAACAAAAGACACCTGGGATAAATATGCTAATCCAGAAGGAACACCACAACCATCACCAAAACCTCCTGAAGAAAAGAAGTATGAAGTGGGAGATGTAGTGTCATTTAATTACCTATACAAAAACAGCTTCGCCGAAGGTAAAGTAAGTTCTTTGATTCATAGTGGAACAATTACAAGAATCATCGATGGAAGACCTGCTCCATACCTAATCAATCGAGGGACAGGATGGCTTTCTAATGATTTGATTTTAACTAGCAATACAAATGATTTCACAATAGGAACTAGAGTAAGAACAACTAAAAAAGGAAATGGGTCATCAGATGGAACAAGTAATACAGCCAGAAGTGGAATAGAAGGGACGATAACTAGAATAATACCAGAGGCTAAGTATCCATATTTAGTATCTACTACAGTACCTATGGGATGGTATAAAAAAGATGCACTAGAAAAACTATAAAATTCTTGAGATTTTATCCTCTCTATAGTATACTTAAACTAGAATAGAGAGGTTTGAGTATGAAGAAAAATATTATCATTGTGATTTTAATAATCGCACTACTAGGGTCAGTTGGATATACAGTATATGACAAAGTATTAAAAGAAGACAGTAGTACAGAAAAAGAATCATCACAAGAAGAAACTACAAAAGAAACAGAAGAATATCTAGAAACAACAGATCAACTAGTATTAGACACTATGGATAAAATTGACAGTGCACTAGATTATTATTGCGGAACAGAAAAAGAATACATGAAAACAGAAAAAGTAACAGTACAAGATATTACTAATGAATTTGCCTATGCAACAGTAATGACAAAATTAATAACAGATACAAATTCTCCAATTCCTGCGTCACAATTAGACAAAGCAATCGATGAAACCTTTGGTAAAGACTATCAATTTGAACACAAAACATACAGAAGTTGTCCAGGGTATACTTATGATGCAGAAAGCGGATATTATAACTTTGCTGGAGCAGAATGTGGAGGAACCTGTGGACCATCTAACCAAAAAGAAATTGTAAAAGTGCGTAAGACAGATAAGACTTTAGAAGTATACGAAAGAATTGTTTTTACAAATATAGATATGTCAGAAGGAGACAAAATTGCTTATTGCAAAGATGTAACTCTAGAGCAAGTAGTAGGATATTTATCATCAAGCGATATTCAGTACAACAAAGAAGAAGTGCAAAAAATAGTATCTAAAGGCAGTCTATACAAATTTACCTTCAATTTAGAAGATGGAACCTATGTTTTTGTATCATCCGAATTACAATAAACCTATACAATCTGTATAGGTTTTTTTATAGCTTTGCTATAATAGATAAAGGAAGTGGTAATATGATTTTAAATGTAAGCGGAAGAACTGACATAGTAGCGTTTTATACACCATGGTTTATCAACAGATTAAAAGAAGGATTTGTAGATGTTAGAAATCCATTTAATCCTAAACTAATCAGTAGAATTAACTTTGATGATGTAGATGCTATCATGTTCTGCACAAAGAACCCTCTACCAATTCTTCCATATCTAGAAAAAATAGAAAAGAAAAAGGTATTTCATATTACCCTAACACCATACTTAAAGGATATAGAGCCTAATGTTTTCTCTAAAAAAGAAATAATAGAAGGAATAAAAAAAGTATCACAAATATTAGGGAAGGAATATACTTATGTAAGATATGATCCAATATTCGTAAATGATAAATATACAATAGATTACCATATCAAAATGTTTGAAAGAATGTGTAATAGCTTAGATGGTTACATAGAACATATTATTATCTCTTTTTTAGATGACTATAAAAATGTAAGAAAAAACAAAAAGATACTAAATTCCCAAACATTAATCAAAGAAGATTATAAAAAGATAGGAGAAAACTTTTCAAAAATCGCAAAAAGTCATAATATGACAGTTCAAACTTGCTTTGAAGAAGAGAACCTAGTAGAGTATGGCTTTATAAAAGAAGATTGTCTCGGGCTAGAATTAGCAAAAAAACTAACCGGAAAAGAAAAATTTAAAAAATGGAAAGCAAGAGCAGGTGGAAAATGTAACTGTGTAGAAATGGTAGACATCGGAACTTACAACACTTGTAGTCATTTTTGTAAATACTGCTATGCAAACTATGATGAAAAACAAGTAGAGGATAATAGAAAAAAACACAACAAAAACGCGTCTTTATTAATCGGAACAATAGAAAGTGATGACATAATAAAAATAAGAAAATAACTCTTTCTTTTTTCTTAATTATGTTGTAAAATGAATTTGTTACCGATATTGCCCTATAGCCAAGCGGTAAGGCAGTGCGCTCTGACCGCACGATGCGTTAGTTCGAATCTAACTAGGGCAACCAAGGATATTAAGTCTTCGAAAGAAGGCTTTTTTCTTGCAATTTTAACGGTTTTAGTTTATCATTAAATAGAAAACAAAAGAGGTGAGTTTATGACAGAAAAAGAACGTATAGAGTTAGCTGAACTACTTTTTCCAAATATAACAAAAACAAGAGAAGAATACGAAAAAATGTACCCTGAAAGAAATCTTCCAGAAGGCGCTATGGTAACTAGATATGGACCAAGTCCAACAGGTAGTGTTCATTTAGGAAATCTACTTAGTGCTTTCGCAGATATGGTATACGCAAAACAAACAAAAGGAAGCTTCTTTTTAAGAATTGAAGATACAGATCAAAAAAGAAAAATTGATGGTGGAATTGAAAATATCACTAGTATTTTACACGATTTTGATATTTTACCTACTGAAGGATATTCTTTTGGTGGAAATTATGGGCCTTATATTCAAAGTGAAAGAACAGAAATCTATCAAACTTATATAAAAGATTTAATTGTAAAAGGTCTTGCTTATCCTTGTTTTATGACAGAAGAAGAACAAAATAATATTAAAGAAGAACAAGCTATTAATAAAACTAAAATTGGTATTTATGGAATGTATGCGGTAGATAGAGACTTATCTTTAGAAGAAGTAAAAGAAAAATTAGCAAACAATGAAGAATATGTTATTAGATTAAAATCACCAGGAAATGCTAATAATCAAATAGAAGTAATAGATTGTATTAAAGGAAAAATGAAATTCCCAGAACATGATATGGATACAGTCCTATTAAAGAAAGATGGCACTCCTACTTATCATTTTGCTCATGCGATTGATGATCATCTAATGCACACTACTCATGTTATTCGCGGAGACGAATGGGTATCTAGTATACCACTACATATTCAATTGTTTGAAATTTTAGGATTTGAGCCAGTAAAATATGCTCATATCGCACCAATCACTATTAAAGATCAAGAAACTGGTAATATCAGAAAAATTAGTAAAAGAAAAGATCCTTGGTTTGGTGCTAAATACTATGAAGAAAATGGAATTCCAATCGAAGCGTTACATCTTTATCTAGCAACAATAACAAATACTAATTTTGAAGAATGGTATTTAGATAATACAGATAAAGATATTTCTGAATTTGAATTTTCATTTGATAAACAAGCAATCGGCGGAACATCTTTTGATGAGGCTAAGTTAATGAATTTATGTAAAACTTATTTTTCACGTAAACGCGGTGAAGAAGTATATAATGAAACATATCAATGGTCTTTAAAGCATGATGAAGAATATGCAAAATTATTAGAAAATAACAGAGAAGATATGATTAAATTTTTTGATATAGAAAAAGATGGTCCAAGACCTAGAAAAGATATTGCTAAATATTCTGATGTAAAAGAAGAATTCTCATATGCAATTGATTCTATGTTTGAAAGTGAATTCTATTCTAAATATGAAGGAGAAAAGACTTACGATATAGAATTAATAAAAGAATATGTAGAAGAAATAAATCTAGATACAACAAACGAAGAATGGTTTAATGCAACAAAAGAGTTTGCAAGCACTCATGGTTATGCAGCGAGTCCAAAAGATTATAAGAAAAATCCTGATGATTATAAAGGGCATGTTGGAGATATCTGTGAAGCCATTCGTGTTATGATTACAGGTAGAACAAAGTCACCTGATTTATTCTCTATTATGAAAATACTAGGTAAAGATAGAATTAATAATAGAATTGAATTATATAGAAAATATAGTAATGGGTAGAAGTATATCTTTGC
>CALVYF010000041.1 GCA_944372055.1 uncultured Bacilli bacterium
ATACTAGGTAAAGATAGAATTAATAATAGAATTGAATTATATAGAAAATATAGTAATGGGTAGAAGTATATCTTTGCATATACTTCTTTTTTAGAAAGGAAAATTATGAAATACGATTATGTAATAGTAGGGTCCGGTCTTTTTGGAGCAACATTTGCAAATTTAGCAAAAAAAGATGGAAAAAAAGTTTTGGTAATTGAAAAAAGAAACCATATAGCAGGAAATATTTATACAGAAGAAATAGAAGGAATTAATGTTCATAAATATGGAGCGCATATTTTTCATACGGATGATAAAGAAGTTTGGGACTATGTAAATAGTTTTGTAGAGTTTAATAGATACACAAACTCACCAATTGCTAGATATAAAGATGAAGTTTATAATATGCCATTTAATATGAATACATTCTCTAAAATATGGAATGATGTAATAACACCAGAAGATGCTAAAAGGCACATTGAAGAAGAAAGACAAGAAATCATTCACGAACCGCAAAACTTAGAAGAGCAAGCGATATCATTAGTAGGCAGAACTATCTATGAAAAATTAGTCAAAGGTTACACAGAAAAACAATGGAATAGAGAATGTATTGATTTACCAGCCTTCATTATTAAAAGACTACCAGTAAGATTTATTTATGATAACAATTATTTTAATGATAAATATCAAGGAATCCCAATTGGTGGATACACAAAATTAGTAGAAAAAATGTTAGAGGGAGTAGAAGTAAAAATAGAGGCAGACTTCCTAGAAAAGAAAGACTATTATAAAAGTATTGCTAAAAAAATAGTCTACACCGGAATGCTAGATGAATATTTTGATTGCAAATTGGGAAGACTTGAATATCGCTCACTACGATTTGATACTAAAATTCTAGATACAGAAAACTTTCAAGGAAATGCTGTTGTAAACTACACAGGAAAAGAAGTGGATTATACTAGAGTGATTGAACATAAACACTTTGAATCTACCTCAAGTAAAAAGACAGTAGTAACTTATGAATATCCGGATGACTGGACAGAAGAAAAAGAAGCATATTATGTAATTAACGATGAGAAAAATAACAATTTAAAAGCAAAATATCAAGAACTAGCAAATAAAGAAGAAAATATAATCTTTGGTGGAAGATTAGCAGAATATAAGTACTACGACATGGATGATGTAATAAGAAGTGCAATGGATACTTACAAGAGGGAAGGATAAAGAAAAGTATATGGAATTAGATAATTTCTTTTTAGCAGAATATGATTAGGAAAATATTGATCATAAAACTGTGGTAATCGAATTAGAAAACGATTCTTATGCTAAGAACTATTTAGGTAATTTAAGTTATCATATAGAAAGAATTAATCAAAGAAAAGAAAACAATCGTTGTAATCATGCATATATTGCGTATTATGATGATGTACCAGTAGGCTTCATTTCCATTTATTTAGAACAAGAGATGTATCAAATTAGTTATGGTATTGTTCCAGAAAAAAGAGGAGAATACTTAGGGGCTTTACTATTACAAGAATTCAGTGAAGAAATGTTTGAAGAGTACCCAGAAATAAATACATTAACTCTACTAATAAATAATTTAAATACCGGAAGTAAAAAGACAGCAAACCTAGCTGGATATAATCATATAAGTGGAGCATCACATACAATGAAGAGAATGTAAAAACACATCAATCTGATGTGTTTTTTATTTAAAAATAGACAAGCTTTTAGTTAAAATTTTCTTACGATTATTTCGGTATTTGGTAATCATATCAAAAAAAGTAGATATTTCAGCTAATTTTTCTTGAACAGCAAGAAAATCCTCCTCAGAAATATTGACAGAACGTCTTGCAAATTCACGATAAATAGATGGACTGAATCCCATAACTTTATGAAATGTTTCAGAATAATACTCCAAAGAAGAAAAACCATGAATCATACCAATATTCAAAATAGTTTTATCCGTTTCTTGCAAATCTTTTAATGATTGAAAAATTCTAAGTCGATTAATATAATCCAAAATAGTAACATGAATCTCTTTTTTAAACAATCTCATTAAATAATCTTTATGAAAGAAAAACTTTTGAGATAATTCAATCATAGTAATTTTTCGATTAATATTATCATCAATAAAATCTAACATATCACATACCAAATCATTAGAAAACATAATATCCCCTCAAAACCAGTATAACACAAAAAGTCGCTATTGTTTAAACAATAAAGACATTTCTATGGTTTACTATAGGTGGAAGGAGAGATAATATGCAATATGCAAGATGGGCAACAAAAGAAGAGATGAAAGAAAGATTATGCCCAGTAAATTTAAAAGAAACAATTGAAACATCAGGAGTACCATTACTATATGAAGAGGACACGATGTATATAGATAAGTTTAGAAGTCATACATTACTAATTGGCTCTACTGGATCAGGCAAGAGTCAAACAACAATATTACCTATTATGAACTTATCTATGAAAGCACAGGAATCCTTCTTTGTAATCGACCCAAAAGGAGAGTTTCATCAAAGATTAGGAACAGAACTAGAGCAAGAAGGATATCAAACAACTATTCTTGATTTGGATAACACTTCTCTAGGAAATAACTGGAATCCATTAGCTTTACCATATGAAATTTACCAAGAAGGTAACAATGATAAAGCCCAAGATATGATTGAAGAGATTGGTTACTACTTATTTGCCGATGGAAACGATAAAACATCTGATCCATTTTGGATTAATACAACAACAGATTACTTCACTGGATTAACACTATATTTATTTGAAACAGCTAAAAAAGAAGAGATTAATCTAAATAATGTAGCAATCCTCTCTAACAGTTTAACAAAAGAACAAGAGGGCATAAGCTTCATGGAAAAGTTAAACCCACATTCAACTATCTATGCTAATCTAGCTGCAACTCTAAAAGCGCCAAAAGATACGAAAGGAAGTATTTTATCTGTATTCCAACAAAAAATCAAACCATTTATTTCAAGAGAAAATCTATCAAACTTATTATCAACAACAGATACGAGTTTTGAAGATATTCTAAATAACAAAAGTGCCATCTTTATCATAGCTTCCGATATCACGGAAGTAACAAAAAGACTAATTCCGCTATATATAAGCCAATTAATAGAAAGTAAAAACATATATAAAAATGATAAACCATTTAATATGTTATTAGATGAATTTGGCATTATGCTAAAAATGAAAAATATTGCTAATCTATTAATACAAGCTAGAAGTTCCCGTATTCAAATAACTGCAGTAATTCAAAACTACATGCAATTAGTAAACGTCTATGGTAAAGAAGAAGCCGAATTATTAAAACTAGGATTCACTAATATTATTTATCTATTATCAAATGATATTTATTCATTAGAAGAAATATCAAAAACATGTGGTGAAGTATCAAAGGATGTTCCACTAATTACAGTGGAAGAGTTAAAGACTATGAAACAGTTTGAAGCGATTGTAGTAGTTCCTAGAATGTATCCGTTTAAAACAAAACTAAAGCCAAACTATAAAATTGATTGGGGATATCAAGAAACAAAATCAGAAATTCCAACAAGAAAAGTACAACAAGTATCCTATATAGATTAAAAAATAAAGAGAAATCTCTTTATTTTTTTAATTATATTAATTCTAATAATCTTGATTTCCCAAATAGATTATGTTATATTTAGACAGGATAAGAATATTAGGTGATGAAGATGGACTGGTTAACGATTAGAGAATTCTTGATTGATTCCATTAAATTTATTGTTACAGTATTTGTTATGTTATTTCTCTTTGTATATGTTGTATCAGTATCTCAAGTAGTAGGTAATTCAATGTATCCTACATTAAAAAACCAAGAGGTCTTAATATTGAATAAAGCCAAGTATCATTTATTCGAAGTAAAACGAGGGGATATTATTTCGTTTACTTATGCAGATACAAAATACCTGATTAAAAGAGTTATAGGAATACCAGGAGATACAATAGAAGTGAAAGACAACGTATTATATATTAACCAAGAAGCTTATGAAGAACCATATTTAGATAAAGATATTGTGACTGAAGATTTTTCATTAGCAGATTTAGGATATGAAACGATACCAGAGGATAAATATTTAGTTCTTGGAGATAATAGAGAAAATTCCTTAGACAGCAGAGAAATAGGACTAATTGATAAAAAAGATATCATTGGAGAAATTGCTTTCAGATTATGGCCGGTAAATAGAATGAAATTCTTTTAAATAAACGAAAATCTAAGAAAATTAATGCATAAAATATAATAATCTAGAGAAAAAATAATCTAGATTATTTTATTTTACACGCAAAATTAGAAAAATATTGCTTTTTAAAGGATTTTGGGTTATGATAAGCTTGTAAAAGGAGAGAGAATTATGAATAAGAAAAAAATTGGGCTTATAGTAGTAGTTCTATTCTTACTTATTGGGTTAGGTTCGTTTGTCTTTGCTAATCCTAATGAGGAAGAAAATCTAAAAAAGAAAGGAAAAGACATCGAAGAAACTGAAAAAATAAAAGAAAAAGATTCAGAAGAAGATGAATCTACAGATGAAGAAGATGCGGATAGTAGCCAAGGTGTAATTACTGTAGGGGATACTAATCGTACTGTCAATAATAACAGGAATAATAATGCCAATCCTGGTGGCAATGGTAATAGTGATGGTACTGGTAACGTAGTTGTAACTGATAATGGCTATAATGAAGCATTAAAAGCAGTAGAAAAAGCTGAATCTTCTTTTATACAAGACGATGTAGATAGAGCAGAAGAACTAGTAAACAAAGTAACAGATCAACAAGGTAAAGAAGAACTACAAGAACGTTTGGATGCTGTTCAAGCTGCTATAGATGCAGAAAAACTTGTAGCTGAATTAGAGAACAAAGTAGAAAACTCTAAAAATATTACAGATATAAATGATGCACGTGACTATCGCGTTGACGAAGAAGTAGAAAAGGCTGTTTCAGAGTTAAAGGATAGCACATTAAAAGAAAAATTAGAGGAAAGACTTGAAGCTATATTAGAAATATTAGATGATAATGATCGCCCAGTTATCACAGGTATTGATAATAATAGTTTCACAAAAGAAAATGTAACATTAACAATTGAAGATGCCAATGATGTTACAACAACTGTAACTTTAGATGGTAAGGAAATTGATTTCCAAGGTGAGTTTACTGAAGAAGGTACTTATGTTGTAACTGTTGTGGATGAGGCATTTAATGAGGCAACATTAACATTCACAATTGATAAACATGTAGAAGATGCTAAATGGGTTTATATTTTAAATCTTAGTGATAAAAACAATCGCAAAACTATAAGAGACGGTCAAACATTAAGAGTTGAAGTTAATTTTGATGAAAAATTAACTAAATTACCTGTATTAACTATAGGTAATTCACAAAGTACAGAATTTAGAAAATGCAGTGAAACAGATTATGGTAAATATGTATGTGTAGCAGATCTTACAATAGATAATACTATTGCTAACTTAGAAGATGGAGAAATTCCATTTACAATAACAAATATCTATGATAAAGCTGGTAATACTATTACTTTAGATAATGATAACGTTACAGAGACTAAAGAATATGGTCAATTAACTTATGATAGTACTGCTCCAGTAATTAAATCATTAGGAATTACTGATGTTAATGAGTTTACTGATGAAGTGGGTAAGTTATATGCTAAATATGGTGATACTGTTCGTGTATTAGTTAGATTTGATGAAAAGTTAGGTACAGAACCTACAGTTAAATTAGGCGGTAAGAAATTTACTGCAACATATCGTAAGGATAGTCCTAAATACTCATATTATGCAGATATTAAGTTAACGGAAGATATGAATTTAAAAGATGGAATACTTCCATTTGAAGTATATGGTTATGCTGATGAAATAGGTAATGTTGGTGTTAATCTTACTGAAAAAGATGTGAATAATACTACATATCCTAGTGTAACTATTGATAATACAATTCCAGAATTAAACTTCCATAATGGCTTTATTACATCAGGATATACTGTTGAAGTAACAGATGATAACTTTGCTTATATGACAGTACAATATTATGATGGACGTGAAATGCAAACTATCGAAAGTAATACATTTACTTTAGATAAAGAAGGCGATAATACGCGTTATAATATTAAAGCATATGACAAAGCTGGTAATGTTTCTGAATATAGAGATATCTATTTAGATAATGCCACTCCAGTGATTTCAAGAACTACAGAAAATGCTGGTGAAGATGTATCAATTGAAAATAATGGTATATATCAAGAAGTAGCTTTAAATATCAGTGATGGAAGCTTAAAGAAAGTGTCATTAGTAAAAGAAGATGGCAGCGAAGAAGAATTAGCAACATATAAAGATAATTACACAAATAAGAAAATAACTTTCGAAAAGAAATACACAGAAGAAGGAACTTATACAATTAAAGCTGTTGATAGAAATAAAAATGAATCAACTATTACTTTTACAATTGATAAGACACCAGCTAGCAGAGTATATTCAACATTAGATTTTGATAAGTCTGGTAAACAATATTATGAAAATGATGGAGAAAAAGTTTACTATGTTAAAAATGGAGACAGTTTTACATTTAGAATGCAATTTAGTGAAGCTTTAAAAACTGCTCCTACAGTTAAAGTTGGTGGAATGGTTGTTCCAATGACTTTAAATGAAAAATTCCTAAATAACGAAGGTAAATATATTTACGAAGGAACTGTTAACATTACACAAGAAGCTAAATTAATCCAAGGAAGACTAGAGATTGTTCTATCAAATGTTATCGATTTAGCTGGTAATGAATCTACTGATGAAGTAGTACTTAACCAAACACCTACAAGCAATGGTAGAGTAGTTGTTTATGATGTTCCTTCACCAGGACCAACAATATTAGGAATTACAGGCTTCTTCAATGAAAACAAAGATGCTCACTATATTACATATGGTAAAAAAGTAAGAGTATTAACTTACTATAAAGAAAAATTATCAGTTAATCCTGTTGTTAAAATAGGTAATAAAGAATTTGAAACATATTATACTGAAGATAGTTCTGATCTTAAGAATGGTGTTTATGCATATTATGCAGATATTGCTATTACTGAAGATTTAGGATTAAATGAAGGAGAAATTCTATTCACTGTATATGGTCATAAAGATTTAGCTGGTAATGAAGGTAGAGCATATACAAATAAAGATATTACATATAATGAAAATCAAGAGTATAAGAATAGATATGATAAAGTAATACTTGATAATACAAAACCTTCAATAAGTGGTTTTGATGACAATTTTTATAACAATAAAACTGAAATAGTTTATATTGGTGATAAAAATTTATATGAAGTAAAAATTAATGGTACAAAGTATAATCACGATGGAAAATACTTCGAAAAGAAGCTAATTCAAGAAGGCACTTATACAGTTGTCGCAACTGATAAAGCAGGCAATACTGCTACAAAGACTGTAACTATTGATAAAACTGCTCCTAAAGTAGAAGTAACAAAATCTAATAATGATAAATCAACAAATAAAGATGTAGTAGTTACTATTACATCAGATGAAGAAATTGTTGTAGAAGATGGATGGAAAAAAATATCTGCTACGACTTATACAAAAGAATATTCAAAAGATGGTAAATATTCAGTATTAGTTAAAGATAAAGCAAGTAATGAAACTACAATTAATTTCGAAGTAAAAAGAATTGATAAAGTAGCTCCAACTGCAGTAATTACAAAATCTAATAATGATAAATCAACAAATAAAGATGTAGTAGTTACATTGATTGCTAATGAAGCTATTTATAAGCCAAAAGGTTGGACAGAAGTAAAAACCAATAAAGAGCATGAATTTACAAAAACATATTCAAAAAATGGTGAATACTCTGTAATAATTAAAGACAAAGCAGGTAACGAAACTACTATTAACTTTGAAGTAAAAAGAATTGATAAAGTAGCTCCAACATATAGTCTTAACGAAGGGACTATTGAAAATGACGGAAAATATGAAAATTTACGTTTAAAATTACATGATGAAAATGGTATAGCAAGTGTGGTAATTAATGGTGTCCAATTACCACATACAGGAAATTATGTAGATATCAATGATGGAGATGCTTATACTTTCCAAAATGGTAAAAATATAGTAGCAGTTACTGATAATTTAGGTAATACAGGAACTTATGAGTTTAATGTAGTTAAATAAGTAATTAATATTAAAGGGAATCACATAGATTCCTTTTTTATTATTACAATTACCTCTTTTTAATGTCAAATAATGCCTACACACTTGACGAATACTTTTTATAATGATAAATTTTAAATAGTAAAGATAGAGGTGTAGATATGGCATATATTAAGTTTAAAGAATTATCAAAATATTTTGATTTTAAAAAAGAAATACATCCAGATGATTTACCAGATTATGCAAAGGAATATGTAAGCGATAAGGAAAGAATTTTGTTAGGATATAAAAACAGCAAAGACTACGCAGTATTTACTGACAAAAAAATGATTTTATTTGACCGCGACCCTTTAGCAGTTCATTACAAGAAAATTCATATGTTTCCATATAGTTCGATTTCCAGTAGTGCAATAAATTTTAAGCCTGGAAAAGTAGAATTATTATTTAGTTTTGATAGTGGATATCAATTACATTTAAATTTTATAGACATGCATCATGATAAAAAAGAAACTATAAAAGCGATATATAAAGAAATGATGAATTACAAAATAGAACACTAGTATAAGGAAACCTGTTAAGAATTTTAGATTCTTAATCCAATTTATGACAACCAACAAAAGAAATCTGTTTAACAGATTTTTTAGTTCTGGAAGAGAAATTATGATATACTTACTATATAAAAAATGACTTGGAGGATAGTATTATGAAAAACACATTGGCTATTATAGAAATAGGTAGTAATAATACAAAAACACATATCTATGAAAATGGTAAAGCAATATATGACAATACCACAACCATAGAATTCAAGAAAAACTATGCAAAAAAAGAAAAAATTGTAAAAGAAGATCTAGATAAATTATATAAATTAATAATAAAAGCAAAAGAGTATACAGATAAGATATATGTATATGGTTGCAGTATTTTTAGAAAATTAAATAAAGAAGAATTAAACAATATAAATAAAGAGTTAAAAGCAAAGTTCAATATAGAAATAGAAGTGGTTTCCCAAGAACAAGAAGCAAAATATACAGCTTTAGGTTGCTATAATGATATCGACTATAAAGATAATATTTGCATCTTTATTGGTGGCGGAGGATCCATAGAATTAATATTTGTAAAAGATAAAAAGATGGTTGATACTAAATATTATAATTTTGGAGTAGTAGACATTACAAAGAAATTCCCAAGTCTAAAAGATGATATCGCTAGTTGTACATTTGATGAAGTATATGGTTATATTGGAGAATTAATTACAGATATTAATAGAAAAGCCGATGTTTTGATTTTGGCTGGAGGAAATCATTTCTATTGGTATAATAATGCTGGATATAAGCTATTAGAAAACACTTTATATAAGAATAAAAAACAACCATCTATGATAACAAGACAGATGAGTGATGAATATGATAAAGATGCGTTGTTAACATCCCTAGATAGAATCAGAAGTAATAGTGATAATCCTTTATGGTTTGATGGATCTAGAGCAATGAAAGTAATTACAAATTATATTTCTCATCAAGTAGATGCCAAATATATTATTCCTACAAAAATTAATATGGAAGATGGACTAAAAGACAGTATAATAAATGAACAGAAAATTTAACAATTTTTGTTTTTATACTTGCGTGACCGCCCAAAATGTGTTATGATTAAAAAGTCATGGACCCTTAGCTCAGTTGGTTAGAGCATCCGGCTCATAACCGGGCGGTCACTGGTTCGAGTCCAGTAGGGTCCACCATTATCATATGCGAGTATGGCGGAATTGGCAGACGCGCTAGACTTAGGATCTAGTGTCTTAGACGTGCAGGTTCAACTCCTGTTACTCGCACCATTATGAAA
>CALVYF010000042.1 GCA_944372055.1 uncultured Bacilli bacterium
GCGTAATGCTACTTTCTTGTCTATCATAAAATGAGATGAGGTGTAGATATGGCGGATAAACGTGATTATTATGAGGTACTTGGTGTTAGTAAAACAGCAACACAAGATGAAATAAAGAGTGCCTTTCGTAAAAAAGCAAAAGAGTATCATCCAGATTTAAATAAAGATAATCCTGAAGCTGCAGAAAAGTTTAAAGAGGCTCAAGAAGCTTATTCTGTTTTGTCAGATGAACAAAAGCGTAAGATGTATGATCAATATGGTCATGCTGGAGTAGGAAATGGTCCTCGTGGTGCAGGAGGTTATTCTTATCAAGGATTTGATGCATCGGACTTTGATTTTGGAGATATCTTTGACTCTATTTTTGGAGGAGCAGGAGGTTTTTCTGGATTTGGATTCGGTGGCGGAAGTTCAACTGGTCGCGGAAATAGAGCACGTCGTGGAAGCGATGTGTTAATGAGAATGAATTTGGATTTTGATGAAGCTGTTTTTGGATGTGAGAAAAAATTTGATTTAGATGTTGTCGAAGATTGTGATGAATGTGATGGAAAAGGTGGACATGGTGAAGAACAATGTTCCACTTGTCATGGAAGTGGTACTGTTACATCAGAACAGCATACTATTTTAGGTTCTTTCTTATCTAAAAGTACTTGTCCTGATTGTGGCGGTACTGGACGTACATTTAAGAGAAAATGTACTCATTGTAAAGGTAAAGGAAAAGTTAAGAAAAATAAAACTATTACTATTAGTATTCCTGCTGGAATTAATACAGGAGATCGTTTACGTGTTTCTGGTAAGGGTAATCCTGGCACCAATGGAGGAGAAAACGGGGACTTATATTTAGAGTTTGTTGTAGAAGAACATGATGTGTTTATTCGACAAGATGATGATATTTATGTTGAAGTTCCTCTTACGTTGACAGAAGCAATTATTGGTTGCAAGAAAGATATACCAACACTTTATGGCAATGTTAAGATTAATATTTTACCTGGTACGAATAGTGGTGATAAACAACGTATTCGAGGTAAGGGAGTAGATAATAAATATCATAAGACGAAAGGAGATATGTATGTAATTTTTAAAGTATATACTCCTAAGAAGCTATCTCGTGAGCAAAAAGTCTTGATTGATAAACTTTCTAAAACAGAAATGGATACTCCAGAGATTAAAGAGTTTAATAAATTTGTGAGAGATAATGATTAAAAGGGATAATAATTTATCTCTTTTTTTGATATAATTGTATATGCAACTGAAAAGTTACAAAAAACAACCGAAAAATGGTAGTATGCAACCGGGTAACATTGTATGATTTTTTCGAGGTGATTGGAAAAATGAAGTTTGGTGAAAACTTACAAAAATTAAGAAAAGAAAAAGGTATATCTCAGGAACAGTTAGCTGAACAATTAGGAGTTACAAGACAATCTGTTTCTAAATGGGAGTCAGGAGCTAGTTATCCAGAGATGGATAAAATAGTTATGTTATGTCAATATTTTCACTGTGATATTAATGTTTTAATTAATAAAGATATAAGTGAAGAAAGACAAAAAAGAGAGGCAAGTAATGCTTTTAAAAAGTTTTTTGAAGGTGTTTTTCTATATCTTAGAAAAATAGTTTATTTATTTGAACATTTAAGTATAAAAGAATTTCTTAAGATGGCAGTACAGGTATTTATTATTGTATGTGTTATTTTATTACTTGCTATTCCATTTGTAATGCTAAGAGATGTAATTGTTAGTCTCTTTTATACAGGAGATAATATATTTAGTCATTTCTTTCATAAATTTTGGTATTTTATATTTAATTTAGGTTATATAGTTTTTGCAATAACAAGTTTTATATATATATTTAAAATTAAATATTTAGATAGTGTTCAATTTGTTCAAAGTAATGACGAAGTTAAAGTGAATGATGAAGAGGCAATAGATGAAAAAGAAGTTGTTGCTGTTATAGAAAAACCTGTAAAAGTTTCTATTAATAAAAGTAAGATTAGTGAATTTAGTATTGTAGATTTCTTTGTTAAAGTTATTGTTTTATTTTTTAAAGGTTTTTTAATTATTATGTTATTTCCTTTACTTTTGGGTTTTGTTATGACAATTATTGGTTTTGTTTTACTTATTAGTATAATCTTTAGAGGAGTGTTTTTAAGTGGACCAATATTACTTGCAATTAGTATTATTATATTTTTATTAATTTTAATTAAAGTATGTATTAATTTTATTTTAAATTTAAAAACAAAAAAGCAATTAGTTATTATTACTTTACTTTCTTCTATTGCTTTAGGAGCTATAGGAGTAGGTCTTAGTATTTGGTATTTTGTTAATTTAACAATTATTAATGAAGTACCTAAAGAATTTAAAATAAGTAGTATTGAAGAAGTTTATCCTATGGATAATGATTTAGTTATTTATAGTGATTGGTATGGAAATTTAGATTTTGTAGTTGATAATAGTATGAATGATAAGGTTAAAGTAAAAGTTGATTATTATCCTGAAGTAGCAGATGTTTCTATAGTAAAAAATGATGATGATATTTATTTATCTTATGATAGTGTTAGAAAATTAGATATTGGTAAGATTACTAAGATAATTATTAATGATTTAAAAGATGAAAAAGTTCATAGTTATCAATTAGATACTTCTAATATGACTATAACAACAAGTAGTAAAAACATAGAAATTCTTAAAGATAATATTAATTAATTATTAAGTGTTGCGTGTGCAACACTTTATTTGATGATATTTTGTTATACTGGTTATAGGAGGAGCTAGGGTTTATGAAGAAATGTTGCCTTATGCTGATAAACTTATTTTAACGGAAATTGATGATAGTAAGTTAGCTGATTGCTATTTCCCTGAATTTTCACAAAATGATTTTGATAGAGTTGAATTAGGAAGTTATATGGAACAGGGCGTTAGTTATAAACATTTAGTTTACACAAGAAAAGGAAGTAATTAAACTTCCTTTTTTAATATATTAATGTATGTAGTATTCTATCTGTATTTTTAAAATTGACTTTAGCAATTTCTTGTAGTTTTTCTTCGCCATATTTTTCGACGATTTCTTCACCGATTTTATCTACATCGTGTCCGGCACCTTTTGGTAGAGGAATATGAACTGAATCACTAAGTTTATCAAATTCTTTTAGGAAAATATATCTACTGATGATTGAAGCACTGGCAACAGCTAAGTTTTTATCTTCGGCTTTAGTCATAAAAGTAATATTTCTTTGGATGTTTGGTATACCATTTAAATATTCATAATATCTATTTTCTCTAGCAAATTCATCTACGACAATATATTCAATGTTTGGTTTTTCTTCAGTCATTAATTGGTATAATACTTTGTTATGAAGAATGGCTTTTATTTTATTCATGTTGATATCTTTGGTGTATTTTTCGTTATATTCTTTATTTGTTAAAATCATACTTCGATATTTTACAATTTTTATTAGTTCTGGAGTTATTTTTTTGATTTTGTCGTCTGTTATTTTCTTTGAATCTCCAACCCCTAATTTTTCTAACTTTTCAACATCTTCTTTTTTGACATAGGCAGCTGTTACAACAATAGGACCAAAGTAGTCACCTGTTCCAACTTCATCTGATCCTACAGAAGAACAGTTATGATATTTTTGGTCTTTTTTCTTTTGTTCTTCTTGTTTTTCTTTGGTATTATCTAATACCGTTCCCCACATAGCAGCATCTACATCAGCGCTTGTTCCTTGAAACATGGCTTTTCCAGATTCATATAAAGTAATTACCGTATCTTCTTCTTGTGCCTGGAAAATGGCATAAGGGATTTTTTTATCTCGTACTTTATCTTTATAATATTCTATCATTTTTTGTTTGGTTTCTTCATTTACTTTAATAACAATATTCATGTTTCCACCTCAAAATTATTATAGCATAAAACTATAAAAACGTTTATAATAAAATAGTAAGGAGTTGAAGTTATGAATATATTAGATATAGTGATTGTATTAGTTTTAATTATGAGTGCAATTATAGGATTTAAGCGAGGAGCTATTAAAGAAGTTGTTTCTCTTGTTGGGATTATTATCGTTTTTATTTTAGCTTTTTCATTAAAGGGTGTTTTAGGAAATGTTCTTTGCAAATGGTTACCATTTTTTAATTTTGCAGGTAATTTAGAAGGGGTTACGGTACTTAATATTTTACTTTATCAGTTAATAGCTTTTTTAATTATTTACAGTTTATTATTTAGCGTTTATATGATTGTTATGAAGATATCTGGTATTGTTCAAAAAATTGTTCATATGACCATTATTTTATGGTTACCTTCTAAATTAATTGGCGCTGTTGTTGCCTTTATCACTGGTTATGTTATGGTTTTTGTTGTTTTACTTGCTTTACTTATTCCATTGAAAGATACAGATATGTTTAGAGCAAGTAAGTTTGCTAATTATATAGTTTATGATACGCCAATTCTTGCTAGTAGCTCAGAAAATATTAGTACGTCCATTAATGAAATATATGAACTTGGAGAAGAGTTGTCTAAGGGATATATCAATAAGAATGAAGCTAATGTTAAGACTATGGATGTATTGTTAAAGTATAAAGTGGTTAGCCCCAAGACAGTGAGAGAATTAGTTGTTTTAGATAAATTGGATGATATTTCTGGACTTGATCGTATTATTCAAAAGTATGAGTAGGTGATGTTATGTTTGATATGCATTATGATTTATTAAGTGTTGCATATTGTTCTTATTTAAAGAAGGATTATTCTTATTTAGAAAAATGGTGTAAGGCGTATCGTGATAATAATGTACGTGGTGTTGTTTGCAATCTTTATTTTATGAGTTTAGATGAAATGAAGGAAGAATTACATCCAGATTATTATCGTGATGGTGTTTCTGTTTGTGATATGTTTCGAATTAGTACAAATATTATTAAAGAAATGTTACCTGATACGGAATTAATGTTTAGTATTGAGGGGTGTGATTTTTTAGAAGTTTCTGATTTAGACGAGCTATATGACATGGGACTTCGTAATATTTTACCTGTTTGGAATAATCAAAATAAATATGGTTCTGGTAATCGTAGTCATGAGGGACTTACAGAAAAAGGAAAACAGTTATTAGATAAAGTAATCTCTCTTGGTATTTCTATTGATTTGTCACATGCCAATAGAAAGACGTTTGATGATGTTATTTCTTATTTAAAAGAAAGAAGAGAGTCTAGAGAAGAATTTTTTGTTATGGCGAGTCACTCGAATGCTAGAAGTATCTGTGACCGTGAAAGAAATTTGGATGATGATCAGATTGTAGCTATCAAAGAGTTAGATGGCTTGATAGGTGTTTTTTCTAATCGTAATTTTATTGTTCCTAATGAGATAAAGGACAAGGTTATGCAAGAAGAAAAAGAAGCTTATTACTTAAGGCATATAGAGCACGTGGTTAATTTAATTGGTGTTGATCATGTTGGAGTTGCGACGGATGATATGGATTTCTGTAAGGATGCTGATTATGAATACGGAGAAGTTCAGCTTTATCCTTATCAAGAGATTGCTTCTAATTTGAGGAGAGTACTTGGAAGAAAATATGATAATTTTGAGGTTGCTAAAATTATGTATGGTAATATGAAAGATAGATATGATAGAATAAATAATAGATTAATGAAAGGAAGGAATATATAATGAATTATATTAAGAGTGAAAAGGAATTTGATGAAGTTATTAAAAAAGATAAAGTCATTGTTGATTTTTATGCAGATTGGTGTGGTCCTTGTCAAATGTTAAGTCCAATTTTAGAAAAAGTTAGTAAAGAGATGAATCTTGATACTTATAAAGTAAATGTAGATGAAGTAGAGGATGTTGCGAGACGTTATGGAATTATGTCTATTCCTACAGTTATCATTTTTTCTAAAGGAGAAGCAGTGAAAAAGAATGTTGGATTTATGGGAGAAGATGAGTTAAAAGAGTTTGTAAAATAACTCTTTTTTTGTTATTATATGAAAAAGAGGCGAGATTATGGGAAAAAACAAAGATTGTGTTATTGTAAAGTATAGAAATGGAGAAGCGAAAAAAATTAGTAACGAGGATATCGAAAATATTCACTCTATTGAAGAGGATATTAGTTTTTTTTATGAAGCAGACTTTAGTTCTGATTATCAACAATCTATATTTTTAATTGATTCTGATTCTATTTCAGAAGTAGTTTTTCAAAATTTTAACTTTATGGATTCTCCTTTTCGAAATTTTCGCTTGGAAACTTCGAAGGGGATCTCGGTTGTTTTTGACCATTGTAAAATTGGCGATTTTAAAAGTTATGAAGTAGACGATTTACCAACTAGAAAAGGGAACTTGATTTTTAATGATTGTAATGCACATAGTCTTTTGGTTACGGCTGATAAGGTTGTGATGAGAGGTAAGGCCTGTATTTCTTCTCAAACTATAGTAGATGCTAATAATGCTTTTTTTGAAGGTGAAATTTCTCTTAATAATCTAGATATTTTCGGAAAAGTTATTTATATTGATAAAACAAATATGAATGCTTCTTATGTTTCTATTTTTACGGAATCTCTTGCTTTTTCTGATAGTACTTTTCTTAGTACTAATATTAATTTAAGATATAAGAATTTATTTACTTATCATTCTTCTTTTACTTCTCTCGAATATCGATTTAATGATGATATTTGGCATTTTGATGATAAGATAAAGATTAGTTCTGATGATGTTATCTGTGATGTTGATTTTGCTAGGGTTCGTTTTTTGAAGTCACTAAAAAAGTATCAAAAAAAAAGTGAATGACCATTTTGAAGAAGTGGTTGGTGATTCTATTGATGAAGTCGACCGGACGGTTGATTTAGAAATTCAAGAGTATCAAAAACAAATTGATACTTTAGAAGCAAAAAAGAGGGAAGCTAATCAATATTTTGATCAAATAGATAAAAAAACGGCCAAGAGGATAGTGGTTTATCGTCGTCAAATTGCACAATTAGAATCTATGATGGCTCAGGAAGAAAGATGGAGTGTTGAGGAAAAAGAACATGTTGGTAAGAATTTGCTGAAGCGAAATGCGGGTAGTGTTTTACCAAGTCGTCCAAAGTCATAGATATGTTTTTCATAATTTTAAAGAGTTTGTAAAATAACTCTTTTTTTCGTGTAAAATTTGTTTGTTTCGACGAGGTTGTGTGTTATACTGAATTTAAATAGAAGAGATTAGGAGGCAAAAATGAAATACGTCTATTTATTTACTGAAGGCAGTAAAGATATGAGAAATCTATTAGGAGGCAAAGGTGCTAATTTGGCAGAGATGACCAATATTGGATTACCGGTTCCTAGAGGATTTACCGTAACGACGGAGGCTTGTACAAGTTATTATGATCATAACCGTAAATTAACGGATGAGATTATGAAGCAGATTGATGAAAAAATCGAAGAGCTTGAGAAGATTACTGGTAAAACTTTAGGAGATAAGAAAAATCCATTGTTGGTATCTGTTCGAAGTGGAGCACGTGCTAGTATGCCTGGTATGATGGATACTATCTTGAATCTTGGAATGAATGATGAAGTTGCAGAGGGATTTAGTGAAGTTACGAATAATAAACGTTTTGTTTATGATTCTTATCGTCGTTTTATTCAAATGTTTGCAGATGTTGTTATGGAATTTCCAAAGTCTTCTTTTGAAAGAAAGTTTGATGCTATCAAAGAAGAAAAGGGAGTAGAACTTGATACTGAACTTACAGCCGAAGATTTAGAAGAAGTTGTTACTATTTACAAAGAAGAATATAAGAAACTTGCTGGATGCGAATTTCCACAAGATCCTAAAGAGCAGTTAATGGGTGCAGTTGAAGCTGTATTTAGAAGTTGGATGAATGATAGAGCGATTACTTATCGTCGTTTGAATGATATTCCAAGTAGTTGGGGGACTGCAGTTAATGTTCAAGAGATGGTTTATGGAAACCGTGGTGAAACTTCTGGTACTGGGGTTGCTTTTACTAGAAATCCTGCTACTGGAGAGAATCATTTGTTTGGTGAATATTTGATGAATGCTCAAGGAGAAGATGTTGTTGCTGGTATTAGAACGCCTCAATCTATTGATACATTAAAAGAAGTAATGCCAGAATGTTATGAAGAATTTAGTAGAATTTGTAAAATTCTTGAAGATCATTATAAAGATATGCAAGATATGGAGTTTACTATTGAAGATGGTAAATTATTTATGCTTCAAACTAGAAATGGTAAACGTACTGCTACTGCAGCATTAAAAATTGCTGTTGATATGGTTGATGAGGGAATGATTACTAAAGAGCAAGCCTTATTAATGGTTGATCCTAAGCAACTTGATCAGTTACTTCATCCTATGTTTGATGAAGCTAGTTTAAAGGCTGCTGAATGTGTCGCAGAAGGACTTGCTGCATCTCCTGGTGCTGCTTGCGGTCATATTGCGTTTACTGCAGAGGATGTAATCCGTATGCATAAAGATGGAGTAGAGGATATTATTTTAGTTCGTTTAGAAACATCCCCTGAAGATATTGAAGGAATGAACCTTGCTCATGGTGTTTTAACTCTTCGTGGAGGTATGACAAGTCACGCTGCTGTTGTTGCTCGTGGTATGGGTACTTGTTGTGTATCTGGATGTAGTGGTCTAGTTATTGATGAAGAGAAAAAGACTTTAACTTTAAAAGATGGACGTATTTTAAAAGAAGGAGATTATATTAGTTTAGATGGTAGTACTGGTAAAGTATATGCTGAACAAGTAAAAACTGTAGAAGCTAGTATTACTGGAAATTTTGAAACATTTATGGAGTGGGCAGATGAATATAGAACTCTAGAAGTTCGTACCAATGCTGATACTCCTAGAGATGCATTGCAAGCTAAAAAGTTTGGTGCTGAAGGAATTGGACTTTGTCGTACTGAGCATATGTTCTTTGAAGAAGAAAGAATCTTTAACTTCCGTAAGATGATAACTGCTAGTGATGTAGAGTCTAGAGAAGCCGCATTAGAAAAAATCTTACCTTATCAAAGAGAAGATTTTGAAGGCTTATTTAGAGTTATGGATGATAAGTGTGTTATTATTCGTTTCTTAGATCCACCATTGCATGAATTTTTACCTAAGACTGAAGAAGAAATGAGACCTCTTGCTGATAGTTTAGGAATTACTTATGAGACATTAAAGAATAGAGTAGATTCGTTAAAAGAATTTAATCCTATGATGGGACATCGTGGATGTCGTTTAGCTATTACTTATCCGGAAATTGCTAAAATGCAAACTAGAGCTGTAATTGAGGCTGCTATTAATGTTAAAAAAGAGGGAATTGAAGTTCATCCTGAAATTATGATTCCACTAGTTGGTATATTAAAAGAATTACAATTTGTTAAAAAGATTGTTGTTGATACTGCTAATGAAGTCATGGATAAAGCAGGAGTTACTGTTGACTATAAAGTTGGTACTATGATTGAAATACCAAGAGCGGCACTTCTTGCGGATAAGATTGCTGAAGAAGCAGAATTCTTTAGTTTTGGAACGAATGATTTAACTCAAATGACATTTGGATTCTCTAGAGATGATGCTTCTAAGTATTTGAATGATTATTATCAAAAGGGAATTTTAGATCAAGATCCGTTTGCTACAGTAGATCAAGATGGCGTTGGTAAACTTATTGATATGGCAGCTACTCTTGGTAGAAAAACAAGAAGTGACTTAGAACTTGGTATCTGTGGTGAACATGGTGGAGATCCTAAAACAATTGATTTCTGCCATAGAGTAGGACTTAATTATGTATCTTGTTCTCCATTTAGAGTACCAGTTGCAAGACTTGCTGCTGCACAAGCCGCAATTAATAATAAATAATATTTTAAGTAGTTAAAGTAGAAGCTAAGATTTTATTCTTGGCTTTTTTATTTTATAGCTGTGTTTGGAATGAATTCATTTGTTTTAAGTTGTTTGTTATTGCTGTGATAGTAGATTTAGTTTTATATTAGTTTTACGTATAAAAAACTAAAGGATTCATGTCGAAGTGAAAT
>CALVYF010000043.1 GCA_944372055.1 uncultured Bacilli bacterium
TGGGATAATTTCCAATTTACAACAAACTATTAAATTTTTCAAAATTTATATTGACTTTTAATAGTTAGTCTCCTTTACTTTATAGATTTAGTATAACAAATTTGTAAAAGAAAAAGAAGAAAAGATTCTTCTTATTTAGCAAATAATACTTTTTCTGATTTATATTGTTTGATGATGTAATGTAGCACAATACTAATATAGATGATTGTTGATAAAATCATTAATAAGATATGCAAGAGGTTGATATTTCCTGCCGTAATATCTGTGAATATTGTGGTAAAGTTTAAAAATGGAATAATAGATATAAGTGGCGTAGTAGTAATACCTATCATAAAGGCAATCATTCCTGGAAATAATGATATAAACGTTAATGGTGTCAGAGCACTTTGGGCTTCTTTGAATGTTTTAGAAGTGGAAGCAATCGCAATACATAGTCCACTAATAAAGAATGAGTATGTAATAATTACTATAATAGCATAGATAATACTACTTAGTGAGTACATGGTATTTACATCTTCATAAATCGTAAACATATCTTTTGATAAGAATAGTGATATCACTGCTAAAACTAGACTTAATAATCCTGTGATGATAGATGATACAGTTACTCCTAAGAATTTACCAATAATAATATCTTTACTTTTCATTGGAAATGTAAGTAGAGTTTCTAGGGTTCCTCTCTCTCTTTCTCCAGCTGTTGTATCGGTTGCTGGATAGGTTGCTGAAACTGTTATTGCCATGATAATAAATAGAAAGGCATAATTTTTAATATAGCTTGCAAAGAAGTTATCTTCTTCTACTACTTTTTCTTTGACTGTAATGATATTTAAGATTTGATTTGCATCCATATTATTTTCTTGTAGAGCTTGTTGTTGTAGTATTTCTTTATAAGTATTAAAATAGCTTTCCATTAAAGCAGATGCATAAGTACTAGCATCAGACCCATCACTATGAATTGTATATTGATTGTCTTTTTTTGTGATATAAAGATCTATTTTTTCTTTCTCATACTTCTCTTTTAATTTTTTTGTTGTACTTTCTACTACGTCAATGTCCATCTCCTTGGCTATACTTTTTTCTGTTTCTGATAAATGGTAAGCAAAACCAATCTTATTGTATTCATTCGTATCTACATTCATTTGGGATTCAAATAAGGCTGACATCCCTATTACCAATAAGGGGATAAAAATAGGAATGACTAACATCATCGCAAGAGATTTTTTATCACGAAATAGTTCTCTTAGTTCTTTTTTTAGGATATTCCATAAATTATTCTTCATTATAAGCACCTCCTATTAAATTAAAGAAAGCGTCTCGTAAATTAGTTGTTTTTGTATCTTTTTTGACTTCTTCTGGTGTTCCTGTTTTTATGACTTTTCCCTTATTAATCATAATGACTTTATCACAGATGTTTTCTGCTTCTTCCATATAGTGCGTTGAATAAAGAATCGTCTTTTTCTTTTTTCTTTCTCCTTTGATAAAATCTAGAATAATTTGGCTAGAGATAATATCTAGTCCTGTTGTTGCTTCATCTAAGATATAATATTTGGGATTATGTACTAGACATCTTGCAATGTTTACTTTTTGTGTTTGACCAGTTGAAAGATTCTCTATTTTGTTGTGTAGGAAAGATTCCATCTTTAATACTTTTGTTACTTCTTTAATTCTATTCTCTTGGTCTTCTTTTTTTACACTATAGATATCACAACACATCTTTAATAATTCATAACATGTTAATGTGTCATATAGTTTCGTATTACCTGATAGATAGGCAATTTGCTTTTTGATTTCAATTTCATTTTTTTGATATGTCATTTTATCAAATGTAATTGTTCCGTTGGTTGGTTCTAAAAGACCAGCTATCATTCTAAGTAGAGTTGTTTTTCCAGCACCATTTGGTCCCAGTATTCCAATAATTTCACCATCTTTTGCTTCAAATGATATATCGTTGTCTGCAAAAAATTCTTCTTTTTGGTGTTTGTTAATAAAACGTTCAAACTTTTTTGTTACATGTTCTACTATTATCATCTTCTTCTCCTATATCTTTATAATTTTGTATTAGGCATCCATTTTAATCATACTAAACAATTTAGAATTACGCAATATCTCCAAATAAAAAACAAACTCTTGGTTTGTGGTTTGTTTTTAACTATTACATTCGTAACAAATTCCTGATTTATCAAGATAAGAATTTAATCTGTCTTTTAAATCATTTACTTCTTTTTTTGTCCAATACTTACTTGGTTCATCATACCCTTTCGTATCATAAGCTGTTTCATCATCAAATCCTAAAATTCTTCCGTTACTCATGAATATCACCGCTGGTACATAAACTCTAGGGTTTCCTTCTTCATCCTCTTTTAAATAGTCTTTTAAAAGATTTACAATGGTTTTGTAATTTTCTGTATTATTTTGTCTATCTTCTCTAATATTATAATACATGATTTCTGGTATATTTCTGTCTTTTGCCAACTCATCTAGATAAACTGTATATTGTTGACACCATTTACATTCTGGGAAACCTAAATACAAAACTCCAGTTCCATCTTCTAAAGTGTCAATAATTTCATCGATATTTGCATATCTGAATCTATTATCCTTATCTACTAGTGTGTATTCTTCACTAAACTTTTCTGCATCACTTTTTACTTTTTGTACTTCTTCTTTATTATTTGTAAGTAAAAAAATAATTATAGCTATTAATATGACAATAACTATTCCCATTGTAATGATAATACTTTTGTTTTTCATTTTACTTCACCTCATCTTGATATTATCATAAATTAATTTAAAATAAAATAAATTGCAACTAAACTTTGCGTTTACTTCCTATTTTTTCTTTATGTTTCTTTTTCCAGTCTTTAATTTGTTCTAATCTTTGTTTAAATTTTATTTCGTTTCCTAGTACTCCTGGATGATAATATGCTTTTCCAAGTAAGGATTCTGGTAAACAGTCCATAGTTGTTAATTTTTCTTTTGTATCATGAGCAAACTCATATCCTTCTCCATAATGCAAATTTTTCATTAATGTTGTTGGAGCATTACGAATGACTAATGGAACTGGTTCTGCTAACATCCTTTTAGCATCCGCACTTGCTAATTGATAAGCAACATCACAGGAGTTGGATTTAGGAGCAAGTGACATATAGATTACTGCTTCTGATAAGTGGACATTACATTCTGGCATACCAATAAAATGACAGGCATGATAAACGTTGATTGCTACATTTAGGGCATTAGTGTCTGCTAGTCCAATATCTTCTGCTGCAAATCTTGTGATACGTCTTGCAATATATATAGGATCTTCTCCTGCTTCTAGCATTCTAGCAAGCCAGTATACTGCAGCATCCGGATCACTATTTCTCATAGATTTATGTAGAGCTGAAATAATATTATAATGTTCTTCTCCATTTTTATCATATAAGAGCGTTTTTTTAGTTAAACAGTCTTCTATGGTATCTTTCGTTACTTTTCTTGTACCGTCTTTTGTTTCTTCAGCATTGGTAATAATCATATCTAATGTTGTTAAAGCACTTCTGGCATCTCCATTGGAAAAGTTGGCAATGGTTTTTAAATCGTCTTCTGTAATATCTATTTTTTCTTCTCCAAACCCCTTTTTAGATGTAATTGCTCGTTTTAATAGTGTTAAGATGTCTTCACTAGATAATTCTTTCAAAACAAATACTCTACATCTAGAAAGAAGGGCGTTATTAATTTCAAAAGATGGATTTTCAGTTGTTGCGCCAATTAAAATAATAGAGCCTTTTTCTACAAATGGTAAGAAGGCATCTTGTTGAGCTTTATTGAACCTATGAATTTCATCGACAAATACAATTGTTCTGATGCCTAATTGTTTATTTTTTTCAGCATCTTCCATGACTTTTTTTATTTCTTTGATTCCACTTGTTACTGCAGAAAAAGTAATAAATTCTGATTTTGTTTCATTAGCGATAATTCTAGCAAGGGTTGTTTTTCCAACTCCAGGTGGCCCCCAGAAAATCATAGAAGAAATATTATCTGATTCAATCATACGTCTTAATAATTTATTTTCCCCTATTAAATGAGTTTGTCCTACCACTTCGCTTAGTCTGGTCGGTCTCATACGTGATGCCAAGGGTTCATTTTTTGTTTTTTCGAAAAGAGATGTTTGTTCCATAATATTTCCTCCCTGTTATTATTTTAACGCAAAAAACTTATAATTTAAATGATTATTTGTGATGTTCGATTGTATTTTTTATATTATTATGTTACTATTTAGGTGTAAGGAAACTTACAAAAAAAAGGAAATACTTAACTTTCGCTTGTTAAGTACTTGCCTTAATTTGGTTTGCACTCAACAAACTATGTTGAGTGTCTTTTTTTATACTTTGCCATAAAAATGATAAGGAAGGCTAGTAATAAAAATACGATTATAAAAAGTAAACAAATTATTGTATCCTTTTTCATATTATCGGCCTCCTTTCTTTTTGAAGGCAGATACTCAACAGTTAAATATTTCCAAGTTGTAACTTATTATATTGTGTAATTTAATACAAATTTCTATTTTTTAGTTTTTGTCTTATTATGGTTTTTAAATTGATTATTTGATAAAAAAAGTTTCTAGTCAAAGAACTAGAAACTTTTACTTTTCATCTTTAAAGTTTTTATATGCATTATGTAGATAATAGTATGGTATTAATAGTAATACTATATTTACAATAATTAATAAAACATTTCCATCTAGATGAATAAATGTCAATAATTGTGGTATAAATAATAAAATACCAAAGATTACAGTAACAATTGATTTTTTCTTAGATAATAGCAATCCAAAGATACCAGCTATTATTTGAAATGCTGCTCCAGCATAGGTGGCAAATAAAATGCCTATAGCTTCTTTACCAGATATTCCCGCTATTACTAAATCTTCGCTAGTTAATTCGCCTACTAAAAAGTATGTTAATGCGATAGATGCTAATCCTAAAATCATTTGAATCATACTTGCAATTCTTAAATGTTTTGTACCGTTTCTCATATTTTTTCTCCTTCTCTTATATAATTATTATACTATCTGTTTTTCTTACTTAAGTCAAATTAATTTAAAATTTTTAAAAGCTTCTCTTACTATTTTTGTGTTTTCAATAATCATCTACCTAGGAACTAAGTACTACTTATATTTACTTTTGTAATATTATATTTATTAGTTTATTTTTCATTATAATAGATAATTTCTTTGTTTAAACTTTCAGCTAGTTCAATTTCTTTTTGTGTTTGTGGCCCAATATAGTTATCTATATTGACTACTAGAATAGCATCAGAAATTCTTATTCTTTCTTTATGCAATTCTCTTAATAAATCTATTTCTTCTTTTTTATATTCATCTAATTTCTTTGTAGGATATACAATGCTTAGCATGCAGTTTCCTTTCAAGGCCATTTCTTCTGTTATTTTCATGATTTCTTCTTTATATTTTAAACTTCCGCAAACTGTTATTATTTTCATTTTTCTATTCTTCCTTATTTTTGTTTCATTTTTAAAATATAAGTTAGTAGTACCCCAGTTGTCCGTTCCTCATGAATTTTATTTTCTATACACATTTTTATAATTTCGTCATAACTTTTCCAGATATATCCTTCTATTACTTCCTCTTCTTCTAGTTTTTGTCCAGTGCTGTCTACTTCGTAGTCTGTTATTTCATAGTAATATAAATCCCATTCTACTCCCGCACCAGCATTGGATATTTTTAGAAGTTTTTGATTTTTTATTAATAATCCTACTTCTTCTTCTACTTCTTTTGGTACAGTTTTTTCTACATGTTCTAAAACATTATCTTCTTTTATTGCTTGTTTATAACTTTCTAAGTCTTCGAATACTTTTCCTCCAGGTAGGCGATAATCCCAACCTTCTAATTCATATCTATATTCCTTTGATAATAATATTTTTTCTTCTTGTTTGTCTACAATTAAGGCTCTAATTCCTGGAGGTCGTCTTACAAAATTTCTTTTTATTACTTTTTTATTATTATCTATGTTATATTCTTTCTCACTTTGTACGAATTCAAAGAATCCGTTATTAAATAAACTTTTTTCCATACTATTCTCCTATATTTTATAATTATTCATCGATAATTTCTTCGAATCTATATTTTTGTGTTGCATTTGGATATTTTTCATGATCTACTTCTGATAAAAACATATCTAAAGGCCTAGCATAGATACCATCTTTATGATTTGTTTTTCCATTGTTATCCATACAACGATAAACAACTAATTCTTCACCAGTCTCGCTATGTTTTGCTACTGTAATTACAAATGATTTTGCACCTTTAAAATGTTGCCACATAGTAAATGGTTTTACTTCTCTTTTTTTCATAGTATTTCCTCCTTATACATTGGTTTTTCATAATTTGAATAGTTTTACTTCTTATTCTTTCTTCTTTTCTTATATCTTCGTTTATATGTTCCATAAGATAGACCACGTAATAGCTTTTCTACTTCTTTTTTGGGAAAGGTTCCTTCTGTTGAAAGAATTATATAGTCTGTTGGATCGTCTTCATCATCAACGAAATAACTTGTTTTCTTAAACCCATTTTTCTTATAGAAACGATATCTTTTTTCTCTTTGTTCATGATTACTTGCGTCTTTATCTAATGGCTCGATATCTAGCACTATCTCTTTATCCTTATTTTCTTTTATAATTTGTTTTAAAATCTTAGTACCATATCCTTGCGATTGTACTTTATCATTTACAACTATATACATTAAATAGGCTACTTTTTTTGATTTGATTAAGTATACACAACCTACAAACTTCTCTTCCTCGTAAAATGCTAAAAAATCTACTTTTTTTATTTTTGATATTAGCATTAAAGACCACATTGGATATAATTCGTTTTTAGGAAAGGAACGCTTCATTAATTCTTTTATTTCTTGATACTCTGGTAAACTTTTTCTTATTTTTTGTTTGGTTAACATTTTCTCCTTCACTTTCTTTTCTTATATTTTCTATATAGTCTTTAGAAATAGGGTTTACTTCTCTTACTTTTTCTTACGAAAATGGCAAGAGAAAACCGTTCACGTTATCTACTCTCCTTACATTGTTATTTATTTTATTATAGCATAGATTTTACTTTTTACCTAACCTAATTCAAGTCGAAATTTATATTACTTTTTTTTCTTATCATAATTGGCAATGCATATAAATAGTAAAATAATACCTATTACTTCCAAAACGATTGACACTATTAGCATCAGTATCGTTATAATATTTGGAACACCACTCATTCCTTCTGTAAAATATACTCTAGCTAAAGATAATACTTCTCCTATCATAATTAAAATTGTTGCTGAAACTAACTTCTTAGACATGTTTCCTCCTACTATTTCTTTTCTTATCCAATTTTCTTTTACTTCATTTAAACCAAAGCACTTTCTTTCTGCATTTGATAATTCAAATATCATAACTTTTCTACTGCTATTTTATAATTTTTCCTTTGCTTTGGGATATATCCTTTTAAATTTTTCTGCAATTTTTTCTTTTCCAATGATTTGTACAAATGTAGAATCATAAGCAATCAGTTCTATTTCTGCTAGAGGATGTTGTGGTTTTATTTCTTTTTTATCGATATTATCTACTCCTGGTAACTTGTACTTTAAAATTTCTGCTTCCGGATAATTTTGGGGAATTGCAGAAAAAGTGCCCCAGATCCATTGAATTTTTTTCTTTTCTAAAGTATCTAGTAACTCATCATTTGATAAGATTATATATTCATCATTAAAATAATCTCCAGTACTTGTTTCGATTTCTGTAATTAGCCAATTATAATTTAGACTTCTACCACCTATGGCATTTATTGCTTTAAGCATATCTGTATAGTAATCATCTTCATTTTTTGATATATATCGTTTCATACTCATGCCTCTTTTTCTTATACTCAGTTTTACTTTTCATCTATAATTACTGCTTCTTGAATATCATCTTTTTTCTTTTTATCTTTTTTCTTCCACTTTTTAAATTGCTTTTTTGTATTTTTAAAAAGAGAGGATTCTTTAACTAAGAAATATACGAAAGCAATCAATCCTAATACTAATAAAATTGGTAAGGCTATCGTAAAGAAGAACCATAAAAGAAGAATTGTTATGGCTGCTCCTAAAATCATATACGTAATATGTTTTATTTTATCCATTGTTACCTCCTGTTAGATCTGTATTTAAATAATAATAGTAATGAAGAAGTTCTCTTTTATACTCTATAATTTTCCCCTCTGGCAATACTAGCATTCTAGTTACTCCAACTTGTTCTACAAACGACGGATTATGACTAACCATAATTAAAGTTCCTGTATAGTTTTTAAAGTTTTCTCCAATGATAGCTTGGGTGTCTGGGTCAAAGTGGTTCGTTGGTTCATCTAAAATAATAATATTTGTTCTTTGAATTAGTATTTTACATAAAGCCACTCTTGCCTTTTCTCCAGGAGATAGAACTTTTACTTTTTTAAAGACATCATCATTAGAGAATAGAAAGTTTCCTAGGAATGTCCTTAATTCTTGATCATTGTAGTTTGGATTATCAATATTTTCTAAAATTGTTTTTTCTTCCTCTAATATTTCTAATTCTTGTGCATAATAGGCAATACTTGCGTGATATCCATATTCTATTTCACCTTGAATTGGATTTAGTTGTTTCATGATTAATTTTAATAATGTTGATTTTCCTACACCATTTTCTCCAACAATTAGAAATTTTTCTCCTCTTGCCATTTGGAAAGAAAGATTACGATATAGGTCTTTTTTATTTGGATAATGGAAAGTTAGATGATTTACTTCTAGAGGAATTTTTCCACTGCGTTCTAATGGGTCTACATTCATAGTGACTGTTTTATATGTTTGTTCTCTTGTTTCTAATTCATCTAATTTTTTCTCTAGCATTTTTCTTCTAGACTCACCCATTTTCTTTAATTTGTGATTGGTTGCGGATGCTTGTTCTGCTTTTTTTACAACTTCTTGTAAATGTTTTATTTCACGTTCTTGTTCTTTAATCCTCAACTCTTTTTGCATCATTTCATCAGCATATAATCTTTTAAATTCTTTATAATTTCCTTTATAAACTTTTATTTTTTTTGTCACTTTATTAATAAACATCGTTTTTGTAATTACTTCATTTAAAAAATCAATATCATGACTTATTACTAAGACCATACCATGATAGTTTTTTAAGTAGTCTGTAACAAAGTCTTTTGTTTTCCTATCTAAGTGATTGGTTGGTTCGTCTAGTAGTAAGATATCAGCATTTTCATATAAGAGTCTAGCAAAGGCTATTTTTGATTTTTGACCCCCTGATAAGTCTCCTACTTTCATTTCTAACAAATCTGTTTCTATCTTCATATTATCAATGATTGATAACAATTCATTTTCTGCTGTGTATTGATGAAGACTATCTAATTCATTTTGAATTTTTTCTGCTTGTCTTAGTAATTTAGTTTGTTCTTTGTTTTCTACATTTGGTAGTTTTTCATAGATGTTATTCAACTCTTTTTCTAGTTTTTCAATTGGTCTTGCGTTATATAGGTAGTCTAGCACATTTATTTCTTTATCTTCAAAACTAATCTCTTGTGGAAGATAACCTATTTTTTTATTGTTGATGGTTATCTTCCCGCTATCTAGCCGTTCTTCTTTTAGAATAATCTTAAATAAGGTAGTCTTTCCTGCACCATTTACTCCTACTACTCCGACTTTATCTTTTTCTTCAATGCTAAATTCAGCATCATCATAAATTACTTCACTACCAAAAGCTAGGTACATATT
>CALVYF010000044.1 GCA_944372055.1 uncultured Bacilli bacterium
AAAGGAGAGGTAATAAGTCCAGGAATTTATGAATTAGAAAACAATTCTAGAGTAATCGATGTAATAAAGCTAGCAGGTGGATTAACAGAAAATGCAGATACAACAGTAATCAATTTAAGTAAAAAAATAGAAGATGAAATGGTAATTATCATCTATAGTAAATGGCAAGTAGAAAATTGGAAAGATACGAAAGAGCAAGAAAAGTATTTACAAGAGCAGTGCATATCACCAAAAGAAGGACAAACTAAAAACGATGCTTGTATAGATAATACTGAGGAAATTACAACTACATCAAGTGTAATAAATATTAATACCGCAACAAAAGAAGAATTAATGACATTAACAGGAATAGGAGAAGCCAAGGCAGATGCGATTATTTCGTATAGAGAAAAAACACCATTTACTAAAATAGAAGATATAAAAAATGTCTCTGGTATTGGAGATAGTGTTTATGAAGATATTAAAGATTATATTACGGTCTAAACTACTTCTTTTGCTTCTAATAGCAATTACTATCATAATAACAATAAGTAGAATTCTAACTCCATCAAAAACCTATTACACACCAAATACTACCAAAGTAACAGGAATAATAAAAAGTATAATAAAAGAGGAAGAAAAAATTACATTACTAATAAAAGCAAAAGAAAAAATTCAAGGAATTTACTATCTAAAAGAAAAGAACAAAGATCAAATAGAAAACTTAAAAATAGGTGATAAAGTTAAAGTACTAGGTACAATAAAAACACCAAGTTCTCCAACTACTAAAAATCTTTTTGATTATTCCTTTTATTTAAAAAAGCAAGAAATTTATCATTTGATAATGATAAATGAAATTAAAGTAATAAGTAGTTCTACTAAGTTATTGGATAAAATAAAAAATCTATTGCAAGAAAAAATAACTCATCCCTATATGAAATCTTTTCTTCTTGGTAACGATGAAAACATAAATGAAGAAGTAAAATTAAGTTATCAAGAAAATGGAATTAGTCATCTTTTTGCAATCAGTGGGATGCAGTTTTACTTGATTGCAAATACAATATTAAGAATATTGAAGAAAATAAAAGTACATAAAAAGACAAGCTATCTAATAACATTTATAATAATATTCTTATATTTCTTTATTTTAGATTTAAATGCTTCCATATTACGAGGAGTACTATTTTTCTTTTTATTCTCAATAAACAAAGTATACTCACTAGGTCTACCAAAAGAAAAATTAATTTTGCTTGCCCTCACGATTACAATTTTAATAAATCCTTATTTTTTAACAGAAGCAGCATTTTGGTATTCTTTTATCATAAGTATAGGACTACTATATTTCATGCAAGAACAAACTTCTTATTGGAAAAGTTTATGGTATAGTTCGATACTTTCGTTTCTACTTAGTATTCCAATTAGTCTATATTACTTCTATCAAATAAATGGATTAAGTATAATTTATAATCTATTTTATATTCCATATGTAAATCTAGTAATCTTTCCATTAACAATCATTGCATTTTTAATCCCTATCATAGAACCACTATATCAACTATCAATCACTATTCTAGAACAAAGTTCTCTGCTTTTAAACAAAATAGAAATAGGAAAATTTATCTTTCCCAAAGTAAATATTTTTCTTTATTTTATGGAGTTTTTATTTCTACTTGTATATTTAAAAAAGAAACAGAAAAAAGTATTAATCATCTTAATAACTCTTTTTCTAGGACATTATCTGTCGTTTTATTTCAAACAAGATTTTATAAAAATGATAGATGTAGGACAAGGAGACTCTCTATTAATATATTCACAAGGGAAAACGGCCTTAATTGATACTGGCGGGAAACTACAATTTGATGGAAAAACATCTACCACAATAACAAAATATACAACAATTCCTCTCCTAAAAAGTTTGGGAATTAAAAAGTTAGACTTTCTTTTTTTAACACATGGAGATATGGACCATATGGGTGAGGTATTTTATTTAATTAACCATTTTAAAACGAAAAAAATATATATAAACCTAGGAGAATTTTCGCCTTTAGAAAATAGCCTTCGAAAAGAAACAAAAGTAGCAGAAAGTAAGCAAGATTCCGTATTTCAAGTAGGAACTTTTACACTTTATCAATTAAATAAATCATGGAAGGATGAAAACAGCAGTAGTTCCGTTTATTATATAGAACATCCCAATTTAACATTTTTATCGATGGGAGATGCTACTATAGATACAGAAGAATATTTATTAAAAAATTATGATTTAGATATAGATATATTAAAAATAGGCCATCACGGTTCTAAAACTAGTACAGGAAATGCCCTGTTAAATGCTACATCTCCAAGACTAGCATTAATTTCAGTAGGACAGGATAATAACTATGGTCATCCTAATCAGGAAGTTTTAAGAAGACTAGAAAACAAAAATATTCCCTATTTAATGACAAAAGATTCTGGGACGATTACTATTTTTCCAAAAACAGAAGTAATTATAGAAGATAAAAAACTACAATAGACAATTCTTAAAAAACAAGATACAATAAATATAAGTAAAGGTGATTACATGAAAGCAATAAACAATATTTTAGAAAAAGATGTAAATGATACAGAATTAATTCATTCATTTCAAGATGCCTGCAGTAATAAAGAATTTTATCAATTTATAAAAACATTACCAATCGAAGAAGAAATTTTAATGAAATATACATCTAGTCTAGAAGATGCATTGATAGAACATAAAAACTGTAAAAATTGTAAAGGTCTAGAGTGCTGCAAAAATAATGTAGTAGGGTATTGTTATACTCCTGAAAAAGAAAACAGGATTATTAAATTTTCTTATGTTGCCTGCAAATGGAAAGAAAAAGATATAGAAGAAAATGCATACAAAGAAAATCTAGAACTATTTGATATGCCAAAAGAGATAAAAGAAGCAAGCTTGAAAGATGTATATACTGATGATAAATCTAGAGTTCCCATTATTAGATACTTTAAAGAATTTATAGAAAAATATAACAAAAATGAAAATCCAAAAGGGTTATATTTAACAGGGTCATTTGGTAGTGGAAAAACATATTTAATTGCGGCCTTATTAAATGAAATGGCAAAGAAAAAAATATCTTGTGCCTTAGTATATTATCCTGAGTTTTTAAGAAGCCTAAAATCATCTTTTCAAACGGACTACAATGAAAGATTTGATTTTATAAAAACCGCACCTTTATTATTACTAGATGATATAGGTGCTGAAAATGAAAGCAACTGGGCAAGAGATGAGGTGTTAGGACCGATTCTTCAGTATCGTATGCAAAATCATCTAGCAACTTTTTTTACTTCAAATTTAACCTTAGAAGAATTAGAGTCCTCTTTAGCCATTACATCATCTGGAGTAGACAAAGTAAAAGCCAGAAGAATCATAGAACGAATTAAACAATTGACAATACCTATGGAATTAATTGGAAAAAATAGAAGAAATTAGCTTCTATTTTTCTTTACAAAATGAAAAAGTAATGATAAAATAGAGTCAATTTTTAGGGGGAAGAAGTATGCAAAAGATATTATCTAATAAAGAACTGGTAAAAAAGATATCTTGCATCTTATTACTTCTTTCTTTTTCTTTGGTATACTATAAAAATAATCTATCAACTCAAGCTTTCCAATTAGAGTACGAATTAGTAAATACAAAAGATATGGCAGCTGTTGAGGTGGCGGAGAAAAAAGAAACAACAACAACCGATGAAAATAATATCTTTCAAATATATAAAGAAATGAAAAGTGGAACCTATGTATCGAAAGAGTCTCCAACAGCAGTAGCGCTACCAGCAAGAAAAAATACAGTGGCGACTTTAGAAGCGCCAAAAAGAATATGGTACTTACCAACGGAAATGGGAACAATTACAAGTTACGTGAGTGCATCTCACTTTGCTTTAGATATTACTAGTCCCCGGGGATCTGCAGAACCTATTTATCCTGTCGCTAACGGAACGATATCTGGAATTTATAGAGATTCCGCTGGTGCTAAAATTGTGACGGTTAATCACAATATTAACGGTCAAAGCTATACTTCTCAATATGTTCATTTATCTAGCTATGCTCCGGATTTATACGTAGGAAAACCAGTAACGATTAATGATTATTTAGGATTCATGGGAAGAACTGGTATCGCAACAGGAGTCCATCTTCACTTAGCAGTAGTAGATTGTAGTATTTTTGATGCAAATGATGGAAACTGTTCTTCACTAAATGGATTTTTCCGCTATGGAAGGCAAAGATACTATCAAGGTTTCTTAGGACTACAATCAGTGATGAATGTACCAACAACTTGGTACAGCAGATAAAAAAGGGTTGAATAAAATAAAAAAAGGTGCTATGCTAAAACTGTATTTGAGAAATACATTGACAAAGGACATGATAAATTAATCACTTTTAAAAGAGACTTCGTGGTCGGTGTGAACGAAGAAAAGTCTAATTTATTACTCCCTTTCGAGTAGAATTATAAAAAGTAATTCCGGGGAACCGTTATCAAAATTAAGTAAAAAAAGGATGGTACCGTGTATAAAAGCACTCCTATGAGGAGTTGCTTTTTTTTGTTTACATGAAAAGTGAGGGATAATATGAAAAGATATAAGCCAAAGGTAAAAGATTTTCATGAACAGGCATTACTTATTTTAGTGCAATTAACACAGAAAGCAGAAAATCCTAATGTAAAAAAGCAAGCACAAAAAATCTGTCGTGAAAAAGAGCTGGAGTTAGAAGTTGAACTAGATTTAGAAACTATCGACTACGAAAAATATGAACAAGATGATGTGACTTATGAAGAAGAAAACAAAGCACCCGGCAGAAAAAAATCTAGAATTAACAAAGAAAGACAATTTGACTTAAGTATTACTACAAGAAAGTTTTTACAAGATTATTTTGGAGTCCCGTGTTTACAAGAAAAAAAGCTAACGCATGAAGAGATGGAACAAATTATGCGAGTAGAAGGAATAGAGATTCCAAAAAGAGGAAGAATACAAAACATTTCGTATGATCAAGTCGCAACAGGTGAATACATATTAGTAAGAAATGAAACTAATAAGAAAAGAAATGCAAGAATAATTCCTTATATGAATCCATATGGGACATCATTAGAAAAACTTTGTCAAGAATTAGGAGCTCAATATCGAAAAAGAGGATAAAATATAGAGGAGAGATAATATGATAAATATAAAAGAAAATGAAAGATTAAATAAGATGAATCATTCTTGTGCTCACTTATTAGCACAAGCAGTAAAGCATTTATATAAAGAAGCAAAATTTTGGGTAGGTCCAGTAATAGAGGAAGGGTTCTATTATGATATTGATTTAGGAGATAAAACTCTAACGGAAGAAGATCTTCCTAAAATAGAACGTGAAATGAAAAAAATCGCAAAAGATGGAAAAAGAATCGTTCGTCATGAATTAACTAAAGAAGAAGCATTAGAAATGTTTAAAGAAGATCCATATAAACTGGATTTGATTTCTAGAATGGATGAGAATGAAACAACAATTTCTTGCTACACACAAGGAGATTTTACAGATCTTTGCCGAGGACCACATGTAGAAACGGTAAAAGAATTAAAATATTTTAAGTTAATCAAACATAGTGGAGCATATTGGAAAGGGGACGCCAATAACAAAATGCTTCAGAGAATCTATGGTGTATGTTTTGAAACAGAAGAAGATTTAGATAATTATCTACAAGAGTTAGAAGAAGCAAAACAAAGAGATCATAGAAAAATCGGAAAAGAACAAGAGTTATTTATGACACACGAGTTAGTCGGTTCTGGAATGCCTCTATGGTTACCTAACGGGGCCCTAATTCGCCATGAACTAGAAAACTACATCTATCAAAAAGAAGAAGCCATGGGATATAATCATGTCTACACACCATGCGTTGGAACTGTAAATTTGTATAAGACTTCAGGACACTGGGATCATTATAAAGAAAACATGTTTCCTATGATGAAAGTAGATGAGGAGGAGTTTGTACTTCGACCAATGAACTGCCCACACCATATGTTAGTATATAAAAATAAAATGCATTCATATCGCGATTTACCAGTTCGTATAGGAGAGTTCGCAACTGATTTTAGATACGAAGCAAGTGGTGCCGTAAAAGGACTAGAAAGAGTTCGTTGCATGTGTCAAAACGATGCCCATCTATTTGTTAGACCAGATCAAATAGGAGACGAATTCAAACGCGTAGTAAGCTTAATTTTAGATGTTTATAAAGATTTCGGAATAAAAGATTACAAATTCAGATTGTCACTAAGAGATAAAAATGATAAAGAAAAATATTTCGATGATGATGAAATGTGGGATACTGCAGAAAATAAATTAAGAGAAGTATTAAATGACATGGGAGTAGACTACTTTGAAGCAGAGGGAGAGGCTGCCTTCTACGGACCTAAATTAGATGTTGAAGTAAAACCAGCAGTAGGACCAGAGGTAACACTTTCTACTTGCCAATTAGACTTCTTGCTACCAAGAAGATTTGAACTTACATATGTAGACTCTAATGGAGAAAAACAAACTCCAGTAGTAATTCATAGAGCGATATTTGGAACATTCGATCGTTTTACAGCTTTCTTAATTGAAGAGACAAAAGGAGCATTCCCAACTTGGTTAGCTCCAACACAGGTATCAGTAATTCCAGTATCATCTGAATTCCAAGGAGATTATGCAAGAGAAGTAACAGAAAAATTAAAAGAACAAGGAATTCGTGTAGAACTTGATGATAGAAATGAAAAATTAGGATATCGTTTAAGAGAAGCACAGACTAAAAAAGTTCCATATACATTAATATTAGGAGACAATGAAAAACAAGACAATACCATTAGTTATCGCTTACATGGAGAAAAAGAAACAACAACAGTATCCGAGGAAGAATTTATAAAATTAATAAAAGAAGAAATAGAAAAGAAAGAACTAAGAAAATAAAGAAGAGGATTTACGAAAGTAAATCTAAGGCTGTTGACAAAGTCGTTTTTTCAAACCAGCTTTGTTATACAGTCTTTTATATTCCCCAAAAAAGTATAAAAAAAGAGCAATTTTAGGAAATTCCTATCTAAAATTACTCATATTTTGACATTTTTCTACCACTTTAAACCAACTAAAATATCAATTTTTTAAAATAGGTAGTTTATCAACACTCTAGGATTTGCGGAAATGAAAAAATAAATTCCATATGGTGACTCATTATTCAGTTTTTTTCTTTTATAAGAATTAATACGTGACATCATTAAATTAATGTCTTTTTGATTTAATTCATCAAAAGAATTACCTTTTGGTAATATTCTTCCAAGTAATTCATGATTTACTTCACAAGAACCTTTTTCGTAAGGACTTGATGGATGACAATAAAATATTGTGATGCCTTATTGTTAAGTGAAAAAGCAAAAGAAAATAGTGCTTCTTCTAGGGATTTATTAGAAAAAGCATTTGATTTATTTTCGGAAGTTTACGATGGACAAGGAGTTATGAGGTATAGAGCTTTATTTGAAATGGGAAGAATAAAACACAGAACAAATGATTTTGATTGTGCTATTGCCTGCTTTACTAAGTTAATAAAAGAAACCTTAGAGAAAATGCAAGAATTATGCAATCAGTCAGAAAAGATAGGCTTAGAACCAGACGGACCAATATTAAAAGAAGAAATTTTATTACCATATCAAACGGTTATAAGAAACATCCACGAATTAGCAACTACCATGTTATTAGTGAATGAAACACAAGAAGAATTTGTAAGGGAAAATTTATCTCAAGAAATGTTTTTAGACACAATAGATGGAATAGTGAAAGCAACAAGGTCTGGTAAAAAAGAAGCCCAGGAACAAGCAACAGAGAATTTTGAAACCTTAAAACAATATACTACTCAAGTATTAGACTTAGCAATCACAAGACAACAATTAACAGAAAATAGGAATAAAATAAAAATGTTAGTATCACCAGAGAGTACGAGTAAGTAAAAATATGCAAAAGATATTACTAATCGAAAATTTAAGTATAAAAAAGCTTAATTCAAACAATCCTCTAGATATGGTGTTAATAGAAGAATTAAATCAAGATAGAACCGTTTGTGGAGAATATGGTTATTTATGGCAATATCCATATCCGCTTAACAGCACAAAACATCTCAATCATAGATAGTCCTTATATTATATATCATGAGAAATATCCCATTGGTTTTCTAGAAATTTCTAATATATTTTCTCATCATAAACAAAAGAATGTCAGTATTTCTTATGCCCTTCATAAAAACGCAAGAAGAAAAGGATATATGAAAACAACATTACGAGAAACAAGTAATTTACTACTAGAAACGTTAGAGGATATAGATGGAGTGATATTATCAATTGATCCATCAAACATTCATAGTAAAAAGGTAGCCAAGAAAGCAGGGCTTATAGAAAACAAAGAATGGAGTTTGGAATATCATAGTGACGGTAAATATAATTTATCAAAAGAAAAGAAAATGAATCCAATTTGGATTTATTTTTTTTGTAAAGTATCTGTAAATATCGAAAAAAATTTCTTCAGTGTATTTACAAACAAACATATTTTAGTTAATATATAGTTAATCAGTGGTAACTGGTGGTGAAAAGTGGGGGATTTTTATGTTTATGGGTGAATATCATCATTCTATTGATGATAAAGGAAGATTAATTATTCCTTCAAAATTTAGAACAGAACTAGGCGATAAATTTGTCATTACGAGAGGTATTGAAAACTGTTTATTTGCTTATCCCATAGAAAGATGGGAAACTATCGTTCATAAACTAGAATCCTTACCGTTTACCAAGAAAGATGCAAGAAACTTTACCCGTTTCTTCCTATCAGGTGCTACTGTAGCAGAATTTGACAAGCAAGGCCGTATTAATATTACCTCCCCACTAATTGCCTATGCTGGTATCGAAAAAGACTGCGTTGTAATCGGTACTGGAGATAGGTTGGAAATATGGTCGAAAACTGCTTGGGAAAACTTTTTCGATTCTGCTTCCATCAACATGTCTGATATAGCCGAAAATCTATTTAACGAAAGTGTGGATTTATAATGGAAAAACATGTTAGCGTACTATTAGAAGAATCTATCTCTGCACTAAATTTAAAAGAAGATAGTATTATTGTAGATTGTACCTTAGGCTATGGCGGACACAGTAGTTACATCTTGCAACGAATAAAAAGAGGGACCTTATTCGCCTTTGACCAAGATAGTGAAGCAATTCGGCATAGTACTAATCGCTTAAATGCGATTGGTACTAACTTCACTATTATTAAAAGTAATTTTGTAAATTTAAAAGAAGAACTAGAAAAAAAGAATGTAACAGCAGTTGACGGGGTTTTATTTGATTTAGGAGTATCTTCTCCACAACTAGATGATGCTTCTCGTGGATTTTCATATCATGAAGATGCCAAACTGGACATGCGTATGAATAGAGAAAATTCTCTTTCTGCATATGAAGTAGTAAATAATTATTCAAAAGAAGAATTAACAAAAATATTCAAAAAATATGGAGAAGATAAGTTTTCAAATAACATTGCAAAAAAGATTGTAGAATATAGAAAACAAAAACCAATAGAAACTACTTTAGAATTAGTAGAAATTATAAAAAGTGCTGTACCGATGAAATTTAGAAAAGATAAACATCCAGCACG
>CALVYF010000045.1 GCA_944372055.1 uncultured Bacilli bacterium
TCTCCTTAATTTAATTTTAGCAAAATAAAAAAGTAAACACATCTTTTTTTGTGTCTACTTTTATCTTACAACTCCAGTTGTTATCTTCTTTTTACTAATTCTCTTACTTTTATTCTTTCGTTATTTTTTGGACCAGTTCCTAGTGCAGCAATCGGTGTATTTGTCTCATCTTCAATCCATCTTAAATATCTTCTATATGGATTTTCGAAGTGAGAGATATCATAAGTTCCTTTTTCTCCGAGCATATCTAAACATATATGTTGAAAAAAGTTTAAGTATAATCCATATGGGTTATTTATTCTACAATTATTTTTTAATCTTTTTATATCTATATCAAAAACTCTTCTTTCTTTTTTTGTAACTGTTGTTTGTTCTGATTGATCAAATATCGTATTTTCGGTATAATCTCTTGAAAATATTGGTATATCAATAAGTCGTGTTTCATAAGGATTATCGCCACGAGCCTTATTTACTAGTCTTTCTAGTTCTAAGGCATCTAGCATTGATATTTCATCTATATTCATATTTCGATAATTTTCACCCCAGATTTGTTTTAAAAATATTGGAGGACATTTTTTTAATAACTTTTTTATATATTGTTTATCTATATCGTGATATCCATAATATGCATCAATATCTCCTAGAAAAGGATATGTTCCTGTTTGTGATGCTAGATTGATTTGGGTCCAAGTTAAAGGAGCTCCTTTTCCACAATCTCCTGAGTAAATAAAGTCTCCTTGTTCAGTAATATTACTTATTCTAATTGGAAATGGTCTTATTACCATAATTGTTTCTAGTACTCTTTCTGGAGGAATTCCTGAATCTGCCAATAGTTGCGCTGTTGAAACATTTCTACTCGTAACATAAGGGTAATTACTACTATGATTTAAACTCAGGTCACACCCTTGTGCACCTTCTAGTAAAATATATTCATCTGGATTATCTAAGTGTTGATATAAAAGTTCTAGCCAATCATCATTGTTAACAACCACGGCATCTTTATATCCTTTAAAAAAATTTAAATCGGGGTCCCTTACTACCTTTTCAGTCGTTACCGCACCACACCCTTTAAATGTAGAGCCACTTTTAATATTTGCTCTTTCCCAGTCTTTATGTCTTTGTTCTATTACGGGAACTAATTCATGGACATATATTTTTCTACCATTTAATAGATGTTTTACACTTTCATATTCTTGCATAAATATATCTATATCAATTGCAGATCCTGGACCAATGAAAAGTGTTGTATTGGGATTTACGATAGATACTGGAATATTTCTAAAAACATAACTTTTTCCTCTTTCATCTACAAAAGTATGTCCTGCATTTGGCATGCAGTTTGTAATTGATGCTCCAACATTTAAAGAGGGGTCTGTTGCTAGCTCTCCTACAACTTTTGCTTTTCCACAACTTCCTGCTTCTCCATCTATTACAGATATCACATTTTTTTCCATAACATCACGTCCTTAATTGTTTATTATACGTTTAGTTATTGCTTTTCACAAGAAAAAAAGACTTAATTTAGTCTTTTTGTATTTAATGCTCTCATAGAGTTTAATATAGCAATTACTGATACGCCAACATCTGCGAATACTGCTTCCATCATATTAGCAACTCCTAGTGCACCAAGAAGTAGGAAGAATAGTTTAATTCCTATTGCAAAGTAAATATTTTGTTTTACAATACGTATCGTTCTTTTAGAAATTTTAATAGCAGTTGATATTTTGGAAATATTATCATCCATAATTACAACATCAGCAGCTTCAATTGCAGCATCACTACCTAAGGCTCCCATGGCAATACCAATATCTGCTCTTGTTAAGACAGGGGCATCGTTCATTCCATCACCAACAAACGCTACTTTTTTACCATCTTTTTGTGCTTGTAAAATATTTTCTATTTTGTCTACTTTATCCTGTGGTAAAAGTTCAGAATATACTTTGTCTACTCCTACTTCTTTAGCTATCTCATTAGCAATTTCAGTTTTATCTCCTGTTAACATAATAAACTCTTTCATCTGTTCTTTTTCTTTTAGGGCTTTTAGTATCTTTGGTACACCTTCTTTTACTTTATCTGCTATGACAAGGTATCCAAGATATTTTTTTTCAACAGCAACATAAATAATTGTTCCTACTTTATTTACACTTTCAAACTCTATCTTATTTTCTTTTAATAATTTTTCATTTCCAACTAAAACTTCTTTTCCATCAATTTTAATACTTATTCCTTTTCCGACGATTTCTTTTACATTAGTTAGTTTTTCTTTTTTATTTTTTAGTTTTACATAATCTGTTATTGCTAGAGCAATTGGATGTTTAGAAAATGATTCAGCAAGAGCGGCATAACGAAGCATTTTATCTTTTTCTTTGGATTCTACTTCTATTACTTGAAACTTTCCTTCTGTTAGAGTTCCTGTTTTATCAAATACTATTGTTTTGGTGTTTGCTAAAGTTTCTAAGTAGTTACTTCCCTTAATTAATATACCTTGGCGTGATGCTCCACCTATTCCTCCAAAGAAACCAAGAGGTACTGAAATTACTAAGGCACAAGGGCATGATATTACTAAGAAAGTCATAGCTCTATGTATGCATTCTAGTATTGTTAAATCTTTTATAAATAGAGGTGGTATAAAAGCTAGACATAATGCTAATATTACGACAATTGGTGTATAGTATTTAGCAAACTTTGTAATAAAATTTTCTGTCTTAGCTTTTTTTGAACTTGCATTTTCTACTAAATCTAGTATTTTTGATGCAGTTGATTCTTCAAATTTTTTTGTTACTTTTATTGTTAAAAGACCTGTTTTATTAATACAACCACTTAATACATTATCATTTCGACTAACTCTTTTAGGAATACTTTCTCCTGTTAGTGCAGTTGTATCTAGAGAAGATTCTCCTTTAATAACTATACCATCTAGAGGTATTTTTTCTCCTGGTTTTACTATGATAAGGTCATTGATGTTTAATTCTTCTGGATCTACTTTTACTAGTTTTCCATTCTTTTCAATATTCGCATAATCTGGTCTTATATCCATTAATTCCTTTACTTGTTTTCTTGATTTTCCTACGGCATAAGAGTTAAATAACTCACCTATTTGATATAGTAACATTACTAAAACTGCTTCTAGGTTTTCTCCTGTTACAAAAGCTCCTATAGTTGCGATAGTCATTAGGAAGTTTTCATCGAAAACTTGTCCTGATACTATATTTCTTAATGCTTTTAATATTACGTTATAACCTATTAATAAATACGTAAATATATATAATATTAATTTAATCATATCTATTACTGGCAATATGGTAATTGTAATAAGTAAAAATACTGTTAAAATAATTTTTATTAATTCCTTTTTTTCTTTTTTTGTCATAATTTATCTCCTAGTCTAGCCAAGTACATCCTGGTTCTACTTTTTTACAAACTTTTTTAACCTCTTTTAAAATTGTATCATAGTTTTCACTTTCAAACTCTATTTTTACTTTTTGCATTAAAAAGTTTACATTAGCATCTACTATACCTGGTACTTTCTTTATGGCTTCTTCCATTTTAGCAGCACATGCTGCGCAATCTAAGTTTTCTAATTTAAAACTTTTTTTCATATTTTCTCCTTTTATTTGAATAGTTATTCAACTATTAACAATATTATACTTGAATACTTATTCAAATGTCAATAATAAAAAAATGCAAAAATTTGCATTATTTATTTTGAAACATCATTCCTTTATAGTATTTCCATGCTAAGATACGGAAAGCTCTTTTATTAATTAGATTTTCGTCAATTGTTTTTTCTTCTAGAGCATTTTTTATTTCATTTATACTTTCTTGGTAGTCCGTTGTAATAATCAAATCATTCCCAGCAAGAAGAGCTTTTACTGTTTTGTTTTCAACATTTTCTAGTGCTCCCATTGCTATATCATCAGTAATAACTACACCGGTAAATTTTAAATTATCCCTTAATAGATTATGAATATCTTTGGATAATGATGCTGGATTATTTTCATCAATGCTACTTACAATATTATGGCTTACTAAAACTGCTTCAGCCCCCGATTTTATTCCTTCTTCAAATGGTGGAATATCATTTGTCATAATTTCTTCATAAGTCCTCTTATCTGTTGCTGTAGCATCATGGGTATCTGCATTATTTCCATAGCCAGGAAAATGTTTTAATGTGAAAGATACGTTTCCATTTTTGCTTTCCTCTATCACGGTTTTCGCATATCTTGATGTTAAGTCCGTATTTTCACCTAATGTTCTACTATACATATAATCATCAGGATTAGTTGAAACATCTACCACGGGAGCAAGATTTAGATTTAGTCCTAAGCTTTCTAATAATTCGCTTTTTTCTTTCGTATCCTCTTTTATTCTATCAAAGCCTCCTTCTAAGTATAACTCTCTTGGAGACTTAAATTTTTCACTTCGTAAATTTGTATTGCTACTAACTCTTGTAACAATTCCACCTTCTTCATCCACTGCTGTTAAAATAGGGATATTAGCAACACTTTGTAAATTAGAAATCATTGCGATAACTTCATCTTTGGTTTTTCCTTTAAAATCCTTAGCAAAGAAAATATAACCACCAAATTTATTTTCCTTTAGCACTTCTGCTTGATTTTCTTCAGGATATCGAACTAGTAATATTTGAGATATTTTTTCATCTAAAGTCATATCTTGTAGCTTTTTATAAGCTAAAATATAGTAATCGCTAAATATTCCTTCATCTTTAAAGTCTTCTGGTAGTCCATCTTCATCTTTTATCACCTTTTTTGTTTTATAGGCTATTACTTTTGTTGTTTGTATCGTATTTTTTGTATCCAGTTTCCCCTTATATTCAATACTTACTAATTGTCCTATCTTTGGGGCTTTTTTATCGATTTTAAACGTATAGATTACATTGTTACTGTCTTGAACTGTTACGTTTTTTCCTTCTACATTTGTTACTGTTGCGATTAAATTTTTAATAGCCTTTTTCTCTGTTTTTTCTTCTTTTTTGCAAATTCCTATTATTCCTACTACTATAATAGCCAAAATTAATAGTAGAAATATAACTCTTAAGTTCTTCATAGTCCACCTCTTATTTCATTATATACTGTTTTTTATAAATTATGTTAATCTTTTCTTTTATTTGCATTAAAACTACTAATTTATTATAATACAGTTGAGGTGATATCTTTGGAAAAACTTAATGCTGACGCTATACATAATGATATATTAGTAAATGAAGTTAAGAAGAAGATTTGTTCTAATGACATTATTCATGACTTAGCTTTTTTTTATAAAATTATGGGAGATCATACTAGATTAAATCTATTGATGGTGTTAGAATTTGGAGAATTATGTGTTAGTGATTTGGCATATTTACTTAATATGTCTATTTCAGCTGTTTCACATCAACTTAAAATTCTAAGAAATGCTAAGCTAGTAAAAATTAGGCGAGATGGTAAAAATATTTATTATTCTTTGGATGATGAGCATATTAAATCTATTTTAGAAGTATCTTTAGAACATATTTTAGAGCGCTAAAATTATAAGGAGGAAATTTATGATTATTAAATCTAGTGCGATTGATCGCTTGTTGCAACAAAATCCAAACTTAGGAGAAAGACGTTTTGGGCTTCCGGAAGTTGGAGGTAGAGATGATGGAGATTCTTTTAATCCAACAGTACAGGAAATTGCAGATGCAATTGAATATTATGGATTTGAAGTTAGGGATGATGACATTACTACCATTCCTGATATTGATTTAGGTAGTGGTAACCCTACAAAATACCCACCTTTTCCTATGGCAATTGATGAAATGAAGAAGTCTCTCGACTCTTACATGTATAAATATCCATATACTGAAGGGTCTGATGAAATTAGAAAAGTATTACTTGATTATGTAGAAAAAGAGGGATTTGTTAACACTACTCCTTATAATTATCCAGATATTGATGATAAGGGCTTAAGTGTTCATAATATTACTTTTTTGCCATCTACTTCTATTGCTTTTAATATGGTAGTGAGTATTATTTCTAATCCAGGAGATGTTGTATTGGTTACAGGTCCTAATTATGGGTTATTTACTATACGTGCTGAGCGCGCTGGTGCTGAAGTTGAAATATTACCTCTGTCCAAAGAAGATTCTTGGCTTGTAAATCCTGAAAAACTTGCTAAAAAAATTGATGAGATTAATGAAAGTCTGCAAAAAGTTTATAACCGTCGTAAAGGTTATATTCCTAGGGTAGTAGCTTTTGTCAATGCAAATCCTAATAATCCTACTGGTAAAGTCATGGGAGAAAAGAATGCAGATTTATTAAAGAGAATAGGTGAAGTTTGTTTAAAGCGTGGAGTTTTTATTATTGATGATTTGGTATATCGTGATTTAACATTTGATTCTGATAATCTTGCGAAGCCTATTGCTACTATTCCAGGGATGTTTAGAAATACGATTTCCTTATTTGGGCTTTCTAAGAGTTATGGAATGGCTAGTCTTAGAGCTGGTTTTGTAGTTGCTGATGAAGTGATTATTCGTGAACTAATTAATCGAATTTTTCAAGGAATGGATTCTGCTCCTGATATAGTTGGTCGAGCACTTGCTGGTGCTTTCAATGTACGTCCTGAAAGAGATGCTATTTATCAAGAGTATTTTTCTAAATTAAGAACAATTTATCAAGAGAAGTATCAATTACTAAAAGCTTTAGTAGAAGGAATTGATTCTATTAGTAATAATTCTATGAAAGAAAAAATTCGAGAAAAAATTAGTAATCAAATCAGTGATTCTAGATTGCTAGAACAAGTTTTGAAAGGTCTTCCTTATACAAAGTTTCCTGATAATCTAGAACCTGAATCTGGTTTTTTTGCAATTTTAGATTTTACTAAAGTTCGTGGTATGAAATATAAAAATATGATTATTAATACAGAAAGAGATTTACTTACTTTCTTTTATCGAACTTATCGTACTCGTTTCTTAGTGGGTCAATCTATTAGTTGGCCTTATCCAAATGAATTAGTTGGTAGAGTTACTTTTGCTATTGAAGATCATTTAATTATTTCTGCACTTTCTCAAATGAATCAGTCACTTCATTTATTAGAGCCAGGAGAAGACTATATTATTCGTAAAAACTTAGAGAAAGATCAGGAGCAAATGGCTCATATTAAAATTGATGGATGGAGAACTGCTTATGATAAGATAGTAGCTTCTAAATATTTAAACTCTTTAGATTATGATGAGCAAACACAGAGATATTTAAGTAGTTTTAATGAATATAAGGATTTAGTCTTTGTTGCAGTGCAAGGTGATGAAGTTTTAGGATATTCTTGTTTTATGCCATATGATAAAGATAAAAAATATGATTCTGAACTTGTTAGTTTATATGTAAGAAAAAAAGAAGCTGGAAGAGGAATTGGCTCTAACCTGTTAATTTCTACGGCTAAAGAACTCTATTCTCTAGGTAGAAAAAACATGATTGTTTGGTGTTTTTCCGATAATAAGAATGCTATTTCTTTTTATGAAGGATTGGGAGGCTTAAAAGTAGAAGAAAAAATGGCAAAAATCGGCGATGAAGCTTATTTGGAATATGGTTTTTATTTTGACTTAGAAAAGATTTCTTTGGAAAATTAATCATATATTTTCAAAGAAAAACTAGATAAAACTTTTCTTTTTTCTTCTATTACAGTATACTAAAAGTAGAAAGGAGTATTGACGTGAAGAAATTAAAAATATTGGGTATAACTTTTGCTTTTGCTTCTTGTTTCTTTTTAGCAGGATGTGGTAGTGAAAAAGTACTTACTTGTACTACTAATCAAAAGCAAGCTGGGTTAAGTATGGATCAAACTGTTGAAGTTACTTTCAACGGTGATAAGGTTTCTAATCTTAAGCTTATTGTAGCGAGTGAAGCAACTAATGATACAATTAAAAACAACTGGGATCTTTTTACTGATACATTAGCTGAACAATTTCCTGATTCTAATAAAGAAGGAATTGAATTGACTAAAGATAACAATGAAAGTGACCATATTTATACAATAACAATTGATGTTGATGTAGCAAAAGCTAAAGATGAAGATTTATCTGATTATAATTTAGATGGTCTTGCTGATGCCGAAGGTACTTATGACAGCGTTAAAGAACAAGCTGAAAAAAGTGGTTTTACTTGTGAGTAATAACCACTTTTTTCTTTTTATAAATATTCATCTGAAGAAACTACCTGAATTCCATTTTTTCTTAATAGTTCTGCAGTTACCCCATCTCTTTCAACTAAAGTATTCGCAAATGTCCCATCATAAATTGTATCTACTCCACAAGATGGACTGCGAGACTTTAGAATCGCTTTTTTTATGCCTAACTCTTTAGCCAGTCTTAGTACCTCTTCTGCTCCTCGCTGATATTCTTTTGTTACATCCTTTCCTTCTTGCGTTATCACTTTATTTTCTCTTCTTTGGGCTCCGGGACGTGGTGTTGGTAGTCCTCCTAATTGTTCTGGGCAAACTGGAACTAAGTCATGTTCTTTCATTAACTCTATTAGTTTTATATTTTTATTATTTTTACCATTATATTTACAATTTAGTCCTACTAGACATGCACTTATTAAAATTTTTTCTTTTTCCATCATTTCACTACCTTTTGTTTATTATATCATGCTTCCCTTTTTATTGCATAAAGAATTATTTCTGTTGGAAATAGTTCCGTTCCATAACAACGTAAATAGAAATTATAATTCTTATTCATCTCATCTATTATTCTAGGAATTTTCCATAAATCTTCATAGTTATGATAAACAGAAATTAGTAATTTAGGATTATCTTCTCTTATATGCTTACCGCAACCAAGTAAGGCTTTTGCCTCTCCTCCTTCGATGTCCATTTTTATCATTGAGACTTGTTCTTCTATATCATTATCAATATTTATTCCTTCTAACATTTCTTCTCCTGTTTCAGATATCTGATTTGCTGATGCACCTTCTTCATTTATATGCATATATACCTTTTTAGGAAAATCCACTACTGCTTTTTTTCTAATTTCAATATTTGGGTAATATCTTGTATTGTTTCTTATTAACTCTATACTTTCTGGAGTGATTTCATAAGCATAAATTTTTTTATAATTATCTACACCGTAATTTTTAATATATGTTAAAATACTATCTCCAGTGTAAGCGCCTATATCTACAATTACTTCTTCACTTGTTGGTTTTACAATATCTAAGTCCCAGTATTGATCATAATTTTTTTCTAAAGATATACTAGTCTCTTTTGTATCGAAATAATACCAATTGCTTAATATTGCAAAAAGTAATTTTTTAGAACGGTAATCAGTGAGTTTATTATACAACCAAACATAGTCTTCTATATGTTCCTTTAGGGAAGTTGCTCTCAAATATAAAGATTCATACTCTCCTCTATATTCTTCTAATTTTCCCCAGTAAGCAAAAGTTTTAAAATAATTTTCTAATGACATTTTTACTTCTATTGGTTTCATAGTATATGTTTCTTTTATTTGATTGTAAATTTCCTCTTTAGACTTTCTTGTTATTTCTACTACTAATTCTTGAAACTTTTTATCTATTCTATTCATAAATTCTCCTTTTAAATTGTTTTGTTTCGCTTTGTTACTAGTTTTCGTAACCAATCTACTGGTATTACGGTTGAAGCTAGT
>CALVYF010000046.1 GCA_944372055.1 uncultured Bacilli bacterium
TATCGTAAGAGTGCGAAGACCGTTGGAGACGTTATTGGTAACTATCATCCTCACGGTGATACTTCTATTTACGATGCGATGGTTCGTATGAGTCAACCTTGGAAGACTAGACTACCTTATATTGATATGCATGGTAATAATGGATCTATTGATGGTGATAGTCCTGCGGCTTATCGTTATACGGAAGCTCGACTTTCTAAGATTAGTAATGAAATGCTTCGTGATATTGATAAAGATACCGTAGAATTCGCTCCGAACTTTGATGATACTACTTTAGAACCTACAGTATTACCAGCTCGTTTTCCAGCACTTCTTGTTTATGGAGCGATGGGAATTTCTGCAGGATATGCTACCAATATTCCACCTCATAATTTAGGGGAAGTGATTGATGCAACAATTCACAGAATCGATAATCCTAATTGTAGTTTAGATACATTAATGAAATATGTAAAAGGTCCTGATTTTCCAACTGGTGGTATTATTGAAGGTATTGACGGAATTCGTTCTGCTTATCAAACTGGTCGTGGTAAGATTGTTGTTAAATGTAGATATACGATAGAAGAGAGTAAGAGTGGTAAGTCCATTATTATTACCGAAATTCCATTTGAAGTTAATAAAGCTTTGATGGTTAAGAAAATTGATGATATTCGTATTGATAAAAAAATTGATGGAATTAGTGAAGTAAGAGATGAGAGTGCGGCAGATGTTCGGGTAGTTATCGATTTAAAGAAAAATGCGAATGTTGATTTGATTATCAATTATTTATTAAAAAATACAGATATGCAAATTAACTATAATTTCAATATGGTAGCAATTGTAAATAAACGTCCTAAGTTGTTAGGACTTGCCCAGTGCTTGGATGCTTTTATTGCTCATCAAAAGGAAGTAGTTCGTCGTCGTACGGAATTTGATTTAGCTCATGCAAAGGCTCGTTATCATATTGTTGAAGGTTTAATTAAGTGTATTTCTATTTTAGATGAAGTTATTCGCTGTATCCGTGAATCTAAAAATAAAAGTGATGCGAAAGAAAACTTAGTAAAAGAATTTGAATTTACTATGGAACAAGCAGAAGCTATTGTTACTTTACAACTTTATCGTTTAACGAATACGGATGTTGTTGCTTTAGAAGAAGAAATGGCTAACTTAGAAAAAATTATCAATGGTCTTACAGCAATTTTAGGTAGTGAAGACGTAATGAAGTCTGTTATGAAGAAAGATTTACGTGATGTAAAGAAAGATTATCCTACAGAACGTCTTACTGACATTAAAGAAGAAATTACAGAAATTAAAATTGATACTTCTGCTATGATACCTAGAGAAGATTGTGTTGTTATGGTTACACGTGATGGATATGTTAAGCGTACATCCTTTAGAAGCTATACGGCATCTAATCCAGAAGATATTACTATTAAAGAAAATGATTATATTTTAGGAATTTATGAGATGAATACAATCGATACTTTACTTGTATTTACTACTCATGGTAATTATTTACATATTCCAGTACATATTTTACCTGATTTAAAATGGAAGGATATGCCTAAACATGTAAGTAATGTGATTGAAACTTCTCCTGAGGAAAGTGTTGTTAGTGCTATTCCTGTTACGTCTTTTGATACGGATAAAAATGTTGTTATTGCAACACGTAATGGTATGATTAAGCGTAGCAAATTAAGTGAATTTAAATTGTCACGTTATTCTAAACCTACTAGTTGTATGAAATTAAAAGATGATGACTTGGTAGTAGATAGTTTTGTTGAAGAAGAAAATACATTGTTTATAACTACGGATAGTGGTTATGGTTTAAGTTTCTTAGTTGACGAAGTTCCTATTGTTGGTGTTAAAGCAGCTGGTGTTAAAGCAATGAAATTAAAAGATGATCATGTTGTTTCTATTAATCAGTTTAATCCTGTTAAAGATGAATTTATTTCTATTATTACTGATAAAGGAACTGGTAAACGTGTTCATTTATCTGAATTTGAGCTTTCAACTCGTGCTAGACGTGGCCTTTTAGTACTTCGAGAAGTTAAGAGTAATCCATATCATGTAATAAGGACTTTTATTACGGATTCTAAGAATTATATTGGTATTAAAAATGGGGAAATTTCTACTTTAAAATTAACAGAGTTAAATATTCTTGACCGTTATTCTACGGGTGGTCAGATATCTAAACATGAGTTGGTAGATAGTTTTATGATTGCGGTTTTACAAAGAAGAGAAGATGAGGAACAAGAAGTTCTTGATGTAAATGTTGAAGAAGTTAAAGAAAAACAAGTACCCAAAAAAGAAAAAGTGTCTTTAAAAGAAATCGATGATAGATTAATGACAATAGATGACTTTTTGAAGTAGGTGGTATTGTGTCAAATACCTATGAAGTTTTGAACGATTATTTAAATTATTTTTGTAAGGACCATGATAGTTCCATTTTTAATGATTATTTGAATGAATATTTAAAGCTTTCTTCTGATACTTTACGAATGCTTCGCAGAAAGGGGGATATTATTTTAAGAAAATGTAAAAGTCCTTCTTTAACGTTGGAAGAAAGCTTGGATTTATGCGATGAATTTGTGAGGACTTATTTAGATTCTTATTATAATCAATGGAAAGAATATCTTTCTAATGGAGTAATCGATTTTAGGGATGCAGAACATATTGAATTTGATGATGATAGGAAAAAGGGTAGTTGTTCTTCTTTTAAAAGAAAAAATAATCAAGTATTTAGATTAGTTGATGTAGACTTGAATCATGATTATGAGGATCCTAGTATTATTATTCATGAGTTTTTACATCAATTAAATGTGAATATTCCAAATGATTTGGCTAACAATAGTGGATTTTTAACTTATTCTAGATATATTTTTACAGAAGCTGTTTCTATCTATTTTGAAACATTAATGTTTCGTTTTATGGAAGAAAAAGGATTTTCTATAAAAGAAGTTGCGAATGCACAAATGTTTAGGATAAATGATTTATTAAGAATTTCTGGAGTTTCTTGTGATAATTTAATACTTTTACGAGACTTTGAATTGTTTGGTAAGATTTCTTTAGATAATGTAGATAAAGCAAGAGAATATCATCTTATTTCTTTTTCTAATAAAGAAGATTACCATAATGTAGCTTGTGACATTGAAAGAAAAATTGGTGGTAACCATGGTGGAAGTGATTATACGAAAACAAACTACGATTTTTTTATCCCTTTTACATATGTTATAGGAACTACGCTTGCTTATTGGGCAATTTCTCAAGATGATTCAAATATGACATGGAAGTTTATCCAATTTAATGAAGATTTGGCGCAAGATAGAGATTTAGATTATGTAATTGAAAGATTTTCATCTAACTCTATTTCTATAAAAGATTTGGTTGATGGTACTGAAAAGGAAGTCTCTAGATGTACTAAACAAATTGATAATTCTAATGACAAAAGAAGATAGTTCTTCTTTTTTCTTTTCTATCATATATTATATTGGTGGTAAATATGTCAAAGGAAACCTTTAAATCTTTTGCTAGAAGTCATACAGAACTTGCTAATTATGTTATGAATGGAAAAACAAATTGGCAGCGGTTATATGAGTTATATGAGATTTATGGAGAAAATAGTAGTATTTGGAATGACTACTTTTCTTCTAATGTTACCAATAGGGAAACCGAACTTTCTGAACTTTCTACTAATTTTAAAGATTTGTTAAATCATGTTAAGAATATAGATTTGGATTCTGTTCAAAAAGGTATTACTAATATTCAAAAGGCCTTAGGAGTATTGCAAGATATAGGTATTGGCAAAAGTACTTCCGCTGCTACTTATGAGCCACGACCATTATATCAGCATTTTGATGATTGATTATGGATATTAAAACCATACATGCAATTAAAAATAATCCTGTGATTCATTCCTATTTGTGTGTTGATTCTTCTTGGTATAAACAATTAAATAGGAATCCTGATGCTATTAAAGAATTAGAGAAAGTGGCCAAGAAGTATTTTAAATTAACTGCTGTTGATCGTTTAGAAAGATTTGTAGGAAATGTTGAAATGCTTTCTTCATTTATAGATGTATTAAAATAGATTTTATGATAAAATAAAAGTATGGAAGAGTTAATTGAAAAATTAGAACAATTAAAAAGGGAAATAGCAAGAGAAGATGTTGTTGTTCAATATTTAAAAGAAAAGGAAAATATTTTTAATGATATAAGTCTTATTTCTAAAATAGAAAGTTACAAACAATATCCTTCTGAAAAAGTGAAAAAGGAGATTGAATGTTCGCCTTCTTTTTTGGCGTATAAAAAACAAGAGACGAATGTTAATTTATTAATTTTTAGTATGAATCAAAGGTTTAAGATTCTTCGTGGTGAGTTTGATTGTAAGAAAGAGTGATACTATGAAAATTATTAGTGGAAAATATAAAGGACGTAATTTAGAAGGATTTGATATCGTTGGTACTCGGCCTACTATGGATAGAGTGAAAGAAAGTTTATTTGCTATGATTCAGACTTGGCTTTTAGATGCTGTTGTTTTAGATTTGTTTGCTGGTAGTGGTAATTTAGGATTAGAAGCATTAAGTCAAGGTGCTAACTATGCTTTTTTGGTTGATAAGAATCGAAAAGCGTATCGTGTTATTCAAAATAATATTCGTAATTTGGGAGTTAGTGATGCTTCTGTTTATTGTATGGATTATCAGAATGCTTTAAAAGAGTTCTCTTTGAAAGAAGTTACATTTGATATTATCTTTCTTGATCCTCCTTATCAAACGGATTTTATAGAGAAAAGTATTTCTGATATTATGGATTTCCATCTTTTGAGTTCGAACGGGATTATTGTTGCTGAAAGTGATCAGTTGGAAAAAATTACTTATCCTTCTACTTTGGAAATTGTAAAAAGTAAAAAATATGGTGATAAATGGGTAGCTATCTTACGACGAGTGTGATAAAATAGTCGTAAGATAGGTGATTATATGAGAAAGTTAAATAATCGTGGTTTTGCTATTTCGACATTATTGTATGGACTTATGATAATGTCTTTATTAGTTGTTTTGGCTTTGTTTGGAAATTTGAGTACTACTCGGTATAGTACTTCTACTTTTGTAGATAAAGTAGAAGATGAGCTTAATCGATTGAGTGCTACTAATACGGAAGGGAGTCATACTGGTGGTGAAGTAGATGCTCAAGGTAGGGAATATATTGCTCCGGAGAGTGGCTGGTATAAAATAGAATTATGGGGTGCTTCTGGTTATGGTTCTAGTGGCGGAAAAGGAGCTTATGTTTCGGGGATTATTTTTCTAGAAGATAATGATTTTCTTTATTTCTATGTTGGAGAGCAAGGTAAATCTTCTGGAACAACATTTAATAGTGGTACAACTCAAGGTGGAGGCGCTACTGATGTTCGCCTTATTTCTGGGGATTGGAATGATACAAATTCTATGAATTCTCGTATTATGGTAGCTGCTGGTGGAGGTTCTACTGGTAATGGTGGCGCTATTGCCGGACAAGGTAGTAGTCCAGGAACACAGACTGTAGGTAATGCTAGTTCTAATGGTGGTGGTGGATATGATGGTTCCACTAGTACTGGTGGGGGCTCTTCTTATATTGCAGGATATGCGGGTGTTTTATCTTCTACGGGAGATACATTGAAAGAATTCGATGTTCATCGAGGGGAATATAATGATGATGGTTCTATGAAAATAGAAAAGTTTACTCCTATTATTTATAACGGTATGATGGTTGCCGGTGTAAATTCAGGAAATGGTAAGTTTAAGATTACAAAAGTATCTAGTAATGATATTAATAATCCTCCTAGAAAGGGAAGTAATGCAACCCTAAATAATGTTAGATACATTCGTGATTGTGTAACTGGCTCTAGTAGTGGAACGAATGTTGCGAATTGGTTAGAAATTCAAGCAATTAAGGATGGAAAACGCCAAATGCTTACATATGATAGTTCAATTGGAGGGACACTTGCTAGTGATCAACAAGCAATTATTGCTGATGGCAAAGCTGATGTTCCGGGGACGTATGCTACGATTAATGGTAGTGGGAAAAAGTGCGTTATTTATAGACTGGATTCTACTATGAATTTAGATGAAATTGCCGTATGGCATAATTATTCTTATACTAGTACTTCTTCTAGGGTTACCGGACACGAATTATCTGTAAGTTCTGATAAGAGTAGCTGGGTTTTTCTTCGTAATGCTAGTATTGATACTTCGTCTACTGGCCAACAGAATGAATATGAAACTAGTGATGGGATACGGTATAATACTTTTCAATATGATTCTACCGGATCTTTACCTGAAGGGAATTATTATATTTTTTCTTCTGCTAGTGATAACAAGGTATTAACTCTAAAACAAGAAGAGGATAATTATGTTACTGCGCTAGAATTGTTTACTGGTGATGATAATCAAATATGGCGAGTTTATAGGAATGGAAGTTATTATCATATTCAGAATACTCAACATCAGAAAGATTTTATTGTATTAGATTCTGATACTTCTTTGGTTTATTTGAATGATCCTGATTTTTCGTCAAAAAGTCAAAATCTTTCTATTGCTCCATTAGGAAATGGTTATTATACTATTTCTCCATCGGATACTAGTAATATTCGAGTTGGCTATACCAGTGCAACGTCTACCGCGCTTTATAGTTTGACTTCTTCTAGTAATCATTTTCAGAGATGGAAGTTTGTTGTGGCAAGTTATTAAAACTTGCTTTTTTTTAGAAAAAATTAGCACAAGTCATTGACAAGTGCTAATGGTTGTCATATAATACAATTAGCACTCGTATAATAATAGTGCTAGTAGTAGGAGGCGAAGTCATGTTAACGGATAGACAATGTAAAGTCTTAAAGCTGATTGTTGAAAAATATATTAAAGATCCAATTCCAGTTGGCTCTAAGTCTATATCTAAAGCATTGAAGTGTTCTAGTGCAACTGTTCGTAATGAAATGTCTTCTTTAGAAGAAGTAGGCCTTTTGGAGAAAACACATACTTCTAGTGGTCGTGTTCCAAGTGAAGATGGTTATCGTTATTACGTTGACCATTTAATGGAAGCTAAAAAGATGACTGGTGAAGATATGTTAAAACTTCAAACCGTTTTTCATAATCAACAGCTTGCTTTATCAGATGTTATAGTAAAGAGTTTACAGGTAATTTCTGATATGACTAATTATACTACAGTAGTACTTGGCAGTACTTCTCATGAGAACCTTCTTAAACAAATAGAAGTAGTTCCTATTGATGATGTTAGTATGATTGTAATTGTGATTACTGATCGAGGTCATGTTGAACATAAAAATATTCGTTTACTGGATGTATCTTTGGATGAGGTAAAGAAGACAGTTAATTTAATTAATAATTTAATTGCTGGTACTCCTATTGACGAAGTTAGTGCAAAACTAGAGTATGAAGTAAAACCTATTATTGGCAAATATGTAAAGCAACATGAACAACTATATAATGCCTTCTATCATGTGTTTAGCGATTTTACGAACCAAGAAGTAAATATTGTTGGTAAAAATAAATTCTTGAGTCAACCAGAGTTTAGTAATGTTGAGAAAATTCGTACGGTGTTTAATAAATTGGATAGTCCAGAAATTATTCACAGTATTGAAGAAGATGATGACAACAATATTAAAGTTTATATTGGCAGTGAGAGTAAAATTGATGATGATGTTACTGTTATTAAAACTAGATTTAAAAATGGTAATCAAGAAGGAACGCTTGCGATTATTGGTCCTAAAAGAATGGAATATGATCGAGTTGTTGCGATGCTTGAATACATGAAGGAAAATATAGAAAGGTAGGTAGTTTATGGTTAAAGAAGAAAAAATGAATGAGGAAAATTCACAAGTTGAAATGCTTGAAGAAGAAAAACCTATTCCAGAAGGTGTAGGAGAAGATAAGAAAGAAAAAAAAGAAAAGAAGACCAAAAAAGACTCTAAGTTAAAAGAAGAGAATGAAAAGTTACTTCAACAAATTAAGCAGCTACAATCTGATAATCAAGCTTTAGTTGATAAAGTTAAATTAACACAAGCTGAACTTATTAATTATCGCAAGAGAAAAGATGAAGAAACTCAAAATATGTTAAAGTTTGCTAATCAAGATTTAATTACAGAGTTAATTAATGTAGCTGATAATTTTGAGAGAGCAATTAAACTGGATGATAATGATTTAACTGATGAGTTATCTAAGTTCTTGGATGGATTTAAGATGATGTATGCGAATTTAATGGAAATTCTAAAGAAATTTGGAGTAGAAGAAATTAATCGTGTAGGTGAAGTTTTTGATCCTAGTCAAGAACAAGCATTAATGACAGATTCTATCGAAGAGATGGATGATGATGTTGTTACAGAAGTTTTATTAAAAGGATATAAATTAAATGGTAGGGTAATTCGTCCTGCCTCAGTAAAAGTAAATAGTAAATAAAGGAGAGATGAAATATGAGTAAAATTATTGGTATCGATTTAGGTACAACTAATTCATGTGCTGCAGTATTGGAAGCTGGTGCTCCTAAGGTTATTCCAAACCCTGAAGGTAGTAGAACAACTCCTTCTGTAGTTGCATTTAAAAAAGGAGAAAGAATTGTTGGTGAAGCTGCTAAAAGACAGGCTTTGACAAACAAAAATACAGTAAGTTCTATTAAAAGAAAGATGGGAACTAGTGAGAAAGTAGAACTTGAGGGAAAAGAATATACACCAGAAGAGATTTCTGCTATGATTTTAAGTTATATTAAAGATTATGCAGAAAGTTATTTAGGTGAAAAAGTTACAAAAGCAGTTATTACTGTTCCTGCTTACTTTAATGATAGTCAACGTCAAGCTACTAAGAATGCTGGTAAGATTGCAGGACTTGAAGTTGAACGTATTATCAATGAACCAACTGCTGCAGCTTTAGCTTATGGGCTTGAAAAAGATGAAGGACAAACTATCTTAGTTTATGACTTAGGTGGTGGTACTTTCGATGTATCTATTCTTGAATTAGGTGATGGTGTATTTGAGGTTAAAGCTACTAATGGTAATAACCATTTAGGTGGAGATGACTTTGATGAAGCTATTATGGATTATTTAGTAAGTGAATTCAAGAAAGAAAATGGTGTTGATTTAAGTAAAGATAAAATGGCTATGCAACGTTTGAAAGAAACTGCTGAAAAGGCTAAAAAAGATTTATCTGGTATGGTATCTACACAAGTATCTGCACCATTTATTGCTAAAGGTGATGATGGAGAACCTCTACACTTAGATGTGACTTTAACTCGTGCTAAATTTGAGGACTTAATTTCTGATTTAGTAGAGTCTACTCTTGAGCCAGTTCGTAAAGCATTAAAAGATGCTAAGATGACTAAGAAAGATATTGATAAAGTTATTTTAGTAGGTGGATCTACTCGTGTACCTATGGTATATGATTTAATTACTAAAGAATTAGGAAAAGAACCATCTCGTGAAGTTAACCCTGACGAAGTTGTTGCTATGGGTGCTGCTATTCAAGGTGGTGTATTAACTGGAGATGTTAATGATATCGTATTACTTGATGTTACACCATTATCACTTGGTATTGAAACATTAGGTGGAGTTATGAC
>CALVYF010000047.1 GCA_944372055.1 uncultured Bacilli bacterium
CTTTGCAATGTTTCTTCACTATATGCAATATCTGTTCCTAATCGACCAGAACCAGCCCAATAACGTATAACATCTGCTGAATATTGATCAATAAGAGTTAAAGGATCCACCTTACTATTACCTTTACTTTTACTGATTTTCTCACCCTTAGCAGCCATAGCAAATCCAGAAATCATAACATTATCCCATGGCCTTTGTCCAAAGTGATAAAAACTTTTAACAATTGTATAAAAATCCCATGTTCTAATAATTTCTGAGGCATTTGTCCTTAAACTCATAGGCTTTAAAATATTTTCATAGTTATCTTTTTCACCATACCGCATATTAATTAATGGAGTTAACGATGATGTTGCCCAAGTATCCATAACATCTATTTCAGGAACAAACTCAGTACATCCACATTTAGGACATTTATCTATCTTTGGTGAATCGACTAATGGATTAACTGGTAAATCTTCTTTTCTAGCAAATACTGGCTCTCCACACTCTTTACAATACCAAACCGGAAATGGAACACCAAAGTATCTTTGTCTTGATATGCACCAATCCCACATAATATTTTGAACCCATTCATTATATCTATTTTGCATATGAGCTGGATGCCATTTAATTTCATTACCAATGTTTAAAAAATCTTCTTTATGATTCATGATATCAATAAACCATTGCTTCATAACAGCATATTCTACTTCACTACCACATCTTTCATGAGTTTGAACCTCATGCTCTAATTCTTCAATTTTTACTACAAATCCACCAGCTTGCAAATCTTCAATAATTTGTTTTCTAGCTTCTTTAATTTTTAATCCACCATAATTGGGAACACTATCTACTATTCTTCCATCATTTGTAAAAATATATTTTAATGGTAAATTATATTTTTTCCACCATTCAATATCTGTTTGATCTCCAAAAGTACAACACATTACTACTCCAGTACCTTTATCTATAGCAACTTTCTCGTCTGCCATAATTGGTACTTCTACGTCTATAACAGGAATATGTGCTGTCTTACCAATTAAAGATTGGTGTTTTTCATCATTAGGATTAACAAATACACATACAATAGCTGGTAATAATTCTGGCCGAGTTGTCGCAATAGTAAACTCTTCTCCATCTTCTACAGTTTTAAAATTAATATAATTGAATGTTGTTTTAATTGTTTTTGTTTCTAGTTCTGCTTGGGCAATAGAAGTTAAACATTCATTACACCATAATGCTGGTGATTCTTTATGATAACAATGTCCTTTAGCAATTAAATCTAAGAATGATGCTTGACTTATCTTAATCGTCAAAGGACTAACAGTTTTATAATGAATATCCCAATCAGTACTTATACCAACTTTACTAAATAAATCTTGAAATTCTTCTTCATATTTATCAGTTGTCTGATAACATAACTGGGAAAATTTTTCTCGACCAATTTCGTGGGCTTTTTTTCCCTGCTCTTTTTCTACAAGACGTTCACTAGGTAATCCATTATCATCAAAACCAAAAGGATAAAAAACATTATATCCTCTCAATCTTTTATATCTAGCAATCATCTCTGTCTGAGAATACGAAAAAATATGTCCAATATGGATTTTACCATTTACTGTTGGCGGTGGTGTATCTATTGAAAATACTTCTCTACTATCTGAAATAAATTTATATATCTCATTATCATTCCAATACTTCAGCCATTTAGCTTCTTTTTCATACGCATTATATTTTTTATCTAACATTATAAATCCTCCTTATAAATCAAAGTAAAGTAAAAAGGAAGTTAGACTCGTACATAATCACCCTTAAATATAAATCTCATTAAATTCACCCCTTAACAAAAAAACGAGCCTCATCCAAAGGACGAAAACTCGTGGTACCACCTTATTTCATAGAATCAATATTCTATCTCAATGTCGTAACGTGACAAAACGGAATAACTTACTAAAATTCAGAAATCCTGCTCCATTGCTACCTTCAAAATAGATTGCTAGTTATTTTCACCAACCATAACCTCTCTAAAAGCTAAGCTATTTTTACTCCTCAACTTCATCGCATCTACTACATAGTATAAACTAATTTTTTCCTCTTGACAAGCTTAAAACATCAAATAAAAAAGATTAGCTCTCACTAATCTTTTCCACATCTGAATATTCTTTTCCTTTTAAATCAACAACAGCTTTTTTTATAGTTAAATTATGTGTAAGTTTTCCTGAATCAGGATCAGAGACTCCTTCACTCTTAACAATACGATTAATATTTTCCCTACCATCAATTACTTTTCCAAAAGCAGCATACTCTCTATCTAAACTTTCAGCAGTTCCTAGCATTATAAAGAATTGACTACCAGCAGAATCATAATCTTGACTACGAGCCATAGATACAACCCATTTAGTATGTTTTAAATTATTTTCAACTCCATTTGCACTAAATTCTCCCTTAATTGTATATCCAGGACCACCAGTTCCCATTCCATTAGGATCTCCTCCTTGTAGTACAAAACCAGGAACTAATCTATGAAATGTATTATTGTCATAGAAACCACTCTTAACTAAAGAAATAAAATTATTTACTGTGTTAGGTGCAATCTCTGGATAAAGTTCTATAACAATAGAACCGTAATCTTCAATATACATAGCTACAACAGGATTCTTTGTGTCGTACTGTTTAAGCTCTGCCTCATTTCCTTTTTGATCAAATGAAATACCAAGCATATCCTCTTCAGCTCCACAGGCTGTCAAACCAATAGAACAAACAAAAATTAAAACTATTAAAAGTAACTTCTTCATACTATTTCTCCTTCTCTAAAATATCCCTAGCTGCAACAAGTCCTGTAGCTGCCGCAACAACAATATTTCCAGCTTTTCCAGCACCATCACCAATAAAATAAATATCTTCATCCTGTAATTTAAAACGATTATCCGTCTCTATCTCATTACTAAAAAATTTAATCTCAGGACCATAAAGCAAAGTTTCATCATTATTTACCCCAGGAATAATCTTATCGAGTTTCTCTAACCCTTCTAAAATATTAGTAATAATTCGATGAGGCAATACTAAAGCAAGATCGCCAGCCACACAATCTTTTAGTGTTGGTTCAATAAATCCTTGATTAATACGGTGCCAAGTAGAACGTCTTCCCCTTCTCAAATCTTTTAAAGATTGAATAATTGGCTTAGAGTCCCCCAAAACATTAGCAATTCTAGCAATAGATTCTCCATATAGCCTTGTATTAGTGACTGGTTCTGTTAAATGAACACGACTAATAAATGCAAAATTACTATTATTAGACTTAATATCTTTCAAAGAATGACCATTAACACAAATATAACCATAATAGTTTTCCTTCGCTACAAAGCCACCAGGATTGGTACAAAAAGTACGTATTTGATCACCATAGGTCTGCGTACGAATAAAAATAGTAGGATCATAAATAACATCCGTGATAGCCTCTAAAATTTCCTTTCGAACTTCCACTCTAACACCAATTTCAATACTTTGAGACAAATAAGGGATGTTATATTTATCAGCCAACTCTTGAATCCATTTAGCACCTGTTCTACCAGGAGCAACAATAACTTTTTTAGCTAATAACTTCTTATTACCATAAATAACCTCATAACCATCTTTTACCTTAACAATATCAGAAACATCAGTATTTTCAAATAGTGAAACTCCGTGATTCTCTAAAAAGTCAGAAAAAGCATCAATATACTGAGGCAAATGATCGCTCCCTAAATGTTTTTGACGAATCAATAGCAAACGTGCTCCTTGAATCGCAACCTTTCTTTTTATTTTTTCCGCCTCGTCTAAATTACTTGGAAAAATATCACTATCCATACCAAAACTCGTAAATATTTTCTCAGTATCATCAATTAATTGGTTAGCTTCACTTTCACTCATATATTTGAACAAATCACTCTTACCAAGCTTTGGAATAAAATTTAACTTACCATCAGAAAAAGTACCTGCTCCACCATATCCAGATAAAATTCTGCAAGGATTACAATTTACACATTTAGTGTTATTTTTATTCATAGGACAAAATCTTGTTTTTACCCTAGGCCCCTTATCCATAAGAGCAAGTTTTAATTCTTCATTTTTTGTAATAAGTTCGTAAGCAGCAAACAAACCAGCAGGACCCGCGCCTACAATTACAATATCATATTTCATATATATCACCCAGTTAATTATAACACAAATAAACCATATAAAATAAATGTAAATTAAAAATATTTTAAAAAGTACAACTCCACCTAATATTTAAAATATGATACAATAATTATGGTGATATGATGATAACAAGAACAGAGAGAAATGAAGAAATACAAAAAAAAATTATAAAAGAAGAAAATAGAGAAACAAGAAAAAAGATAGTTTTAACCAGTCTAAAAATTATCATGGCCATTATTTTACTAAGTGTAACATTCTACTTATATACCTCTTATGTTTCATCCAAAATAATAATGGTAAAAGAAGAAAGAATCATAAACGAAAAAATCCCTTCAAATTTTAATGGTTTAAAAATTATTCAGCTATCTGATATTCACTATGGCTCTACCATATTTATAAAAGATATTAAAAAAATTATTAATATAGTTAATCAAAGAACCCCTGATTTAGTCGTATTTACCGGAGATTTAATTAATAAAGACTATAAGCTAACTTCAAAAGAACGGGAAAATATAATCAAAGAACTAAAAAAAATAAAAACGACCGTAGGAAAATATGCAATTATGGGTGAAGAAGATTCAAATGAATTTAATACAATCATGAATCAAAGTGACTTCACAATATTAAATAATAGCTACGATTTGATATATAAAGACAACAACACCCCTATATTACTAATTGGAATAAATACCAACAAAAACAACTTAGATATTAATAGTGCATATGACTATTTTAATCAACCAACACATAATTCAAACATTTATACAATTACATTATTACATCAACCAGATACTGTAGACAAAATTTTAGAAGAATATCCAACCGATTTATTTTTAGCTGGACATTCACATAATGGACAAGTAAATCTTCCTTATATTGGTGGAGTTTTTCAAAAAAACGGAGCAAAAAAATACATAAATGAATTTTATCAATTGGAATCATCAAAACTATATATATCAAGTGGAATTGGAACTACAGGAAATGGATTTAGACTATTCTGCAGGCCAAGCATCAACTTTTTTAGACTATCATCCAATTAAACTTTTTATCCATCGAAAGAAAGAAAACTGTTCTTTCTTTTTTTCTTGCTCATAAATTGAAAGAGTTCCAATTTTTTGATTATCTAAATAAATATTAACTAATCCCACTTTATTGGAAGATGAAGAGTCAAAAAAATGAACTACTGTTCTTACATCATCAATTTCATTAGCCGTTAAAGGATAATAAAATGATTTTTTTAAATATACATTTTTACGAGAGAAATCTTTACTAACACTAAAACTATCCTTATCAACAATTTTATACCTGTGATATTTAGAAAACATAATATCATACAGCTTTTGATGATTAATATAAGTATCACCATCATTTAAACTAACTATAGTTAAATTAAGATTATTCTTAGATGCAGTAGATACCAAGGTTTTACCAGCACTAGGTGTATAACCATTTTTACCACCCGTACAATATTTATAATCATTTAACAAACGATTTCGATTATACCATAAATACGTTTTTTTACCAGTAGACACTTCATATTTTTTAGTAGCTACTATCTTGCGATATATCTTATTAGAAAAAGCATATTTAGAAAGCAATGCCATATCATAAGCTGTAGAATAATTTTCTGTGACTTCATCCAAGCCATGAGGATTTTTAAACTCCGTATTCTTCATGCCAATTTCTTTTGCTTTAGAATTCATCATTTGTACAAACTTTGCTTCAGTACCACCAATCTCCTTAGCAATAACAACAGCTGCATCATTTCCACTTCTAAGAAGAAGACCATAAATCAAATCTCTCATAGTCATCTTCTCACCTACTTCAACATAGATATTAGTACCATACATCGATAATACCTCTTCGCCAACAATAACTTTTTTATCTAAATCTCCATTCTCTATAGCCAAAATAGCTGTCATAATTTTGGTAATGGATGCAATCAACCGTTGATGATTAGCGTCGTTTTCATATAAAACTCTACCACTATCCAAATCCATTACGATACTAGATTTAGATGAATCAGCAACAGCAGAAATTGGAAAAATTAGAAAAAGCATCAAAAATGTATAAAAAAGTTTCTTTATCAAGAAAATCACCTGTTAAAACATATGCAAAAATTAAGGTTATTATATCAAAGAAATTACGCTTAAGTCTTACATACGTTATTGCACAAGAAAAAAGAATATGATAAAATGAACTACATACAAAAGGAGGAGGAAAAACATGTCAAATGACAAAAAATTTGTAGAATCAATTACATCACGCGACCAAGATTTTGCACAATGGTATACCGATGTAGTTAGAGAAGCAAAACTTTGCGACTATTCAAGTGTAAAAGGATGCTTAAATTATCTACCGAATGGTTATGCAATCTGGGAAAATATACAAGCAAATCTAGATAAAAGATTTAAAGAAACAGGAGTAGAAAATGTATATTTGCCCGTCTTAATTCCAGAAAGTTTACTTCAAAAAGAAAGTGACCATATCGAAGGATTTGCACCCGAAGTTGCTTGGGTAACACATGGTGGTCTTGAGAAATTAGAAGAAAGATTCTGTATTAGACCGACATCTGAGACATTATTCTGCGATCATTGGCAAAAAACAGTAAAATCATACCGTGATTTACCAAAGATATGGAATCAATGGAATTCTGTACTACGATGGGAAAAAACAACAAGACCGTTCCTTCGCTCACGAGAATTCTTATGGCAAGAAGGTCATACCCTTCATGCTACTCCCGAAGAAGCAAAAGAAAGAACACAATTAATGCTTGACATCTATTATGATTTCGTAACAAAAGACTTAGCTATCCCATTAATTAAAGGAAGAAAAACAGAAAGTGAAAAATTTGCGGGAGCTGAAGCAACTTATACTATAGAGGCCATGATGCATGACGGAAAAGCTTTACAATCTGGAACAAGTCATTATTTTGGAAGTGGATTTCCTGATGCTTTTAACATAAAATACTTAGATAAAAACAATCAATTACATAGTGCCTATGAAACATCATGGGGACTATCAACTAGAATTATAGGAGCAATAATCATGGTACACGGAGATGATTCAGGATTAGTTCTACCTCCAAGAATTGCACCAACTCAAACTATGATTATTCCTATTGCTCAACACAAAGAAGGAGTTCTAGAAAAAGCTAATACTTTATTAAAAGAACTACAAGAAAAAGGAATTAGAATAAAATTAGACGATTCTGATAAAACACCGGGATATAAATTTGCTGAGCAAGAAATGTTAGGTATTCCTACAAGAATAGAAATAGGACCAAAAGATATGGAAAAAAATCAAGCAATTATTGTAAGAAGAGATACAGGAGAAAAAATTATAGTATCACTTGACGAAATAAACATGAAATTACCAGAAATTTTAGAAACAATACAACAAGATATGTACAAAAAAGCTGAAACATTTTTAAATTCACATATTAAAAGTGCTACTACAATGAATGAAATGATAGAGACATTTAATAAAGAAAGATGTTTCATAAAAGCAATGTGGTGTGGCAGTGAAGAATGTGAAGATCAGATTAAAGCCGACACAGGAGGAGCTGGATCAAGGTGTATACCTTTTTATGAAGAAAAGTTATCAGATAAATGTATATGTTGTGGTAAAGAAGCAAAACATATGGTAATTTGGGGAAAATCATATTAATGGTTTTCTTTTTTTTATGAGAAAATATAAAAAGTATAAAATATTGCTAATAATAGTAATGAAAGGAGGTTAAAAAATGAATGAAAATTTTTATACCTTAAACGAAGAATTTAAAAGAATACATAACTTGGGATGGATAAAATCAAAATCACATGGAAGTGGAAATGTAGGAATTACTTTTGAATACTTGTTAGGAAAAGAAAGAGAAAATTTTCCAATTGCGGACTATAACGGAATAGAAATTAAAACAAACATAGAAAATTTTAGTAGACAATATATTACGCTATTTAGTGCAGCACCCGATGGAAAATATATTTTTCAAACGCAAGTTTTAAAAGAAAAATATGGTAAAAACGATTTAAATTCACAAAACAATAAAACTTTCTATGCACGAATAGTAGCAAATAAGTTAACACTTATTAATAATTATTATATGAAAATAGAACTGAATTATAATACTAACAAACTAATTTTAAAAATATTTAATGCTAAACTAAAATTAATTGATGAAGACTGCTTTTGGGATTTTACAACACTAAAAGAAAAAATAGAAAAGAAAATGAAATATTTAGCATACATAATCGCAGAAAAGAAATATACAAAAACAGGAGTATATTTTTACTATAAAGACATTTCATTTTATAAAATTAACGATTTTGAAAATTTTCTAAAATTAATATCCAATGGAACTATAAAAATATGCTTTAAAGTTGGAATCTATAAAAAAGGACCTAAGATTGGAAAAACATATGACCATGGCACTGGTTTTGAAATAAATAAAAAAGATATATTAAAACTATATAAACAAATAGCAATACAAAACAGGGACCAAGGGGAAAGCACAAAAAAACGTTGATAAAATCAACGTTAAAATCAAATGGTCGGGAAGACAGGATTTGAACCTGCAACCCCTTGGTCCCAAACCAAGTGCTCTACCAAGTTGAGCCACTTC
>CALVYF010000048.1 GCA_944372055.1 uncultured Bacilli bacterium
CTTTTAGCCTTAATTTCTAACCCTTTTTGAAGTTCATACATAATTTGTTGTAAAGGTTTTCTCTCTTCTTCTTTAGGCTTTGGATCTGGATTTGGATTTGGCTTAGGAATTGGATTTGGTTTAGGGATTGGTAGTTGTTTATCATCTTTTTCCTTTTCTTCAATCAAACCTACTGGCTTTTTCTCTCCGATTCTTTTTTGTTCATTATCCTTCTGTTCTTGTTTTTTATAATAATCTTCTATGATTGGTCCATACTTTTCATTTAAAAACTGTTCGTATTCTTTAGGGTCTTCCCCAATTTCTCTTTCTCTTGGTCTTGGTATTGTTGTGTTTTCATAACAAATTACATTTCCATTTTCATCTTTTTGAAATGCTTTTCTATCTGATTTATATTTATTATGAATGCGATTTAATGCTATTTGATTTTCTTCATTATTTTGATTTTCTCTTTGGGCTTCTCTAAATAGTTTTTTATAGTCATCCCAAGGCATTAAATGTGGCTGAAATTCTGGATCTAATATCTGTTCAGTAGCAGTTTTTTTGCCGTTTTCTTGTTTTGATGTTTGTTGGTTACTGTTTTTTTGATTATCTTGTTTTTTACTAGCTGATTCATTTCGAATCATGTTTCTAATTTCTTCTTGATATTCTTCTGGCAATATTTCTCTTGCTTTCTTTATTTCTTCTTCTCTTTGTTCTCTTTCTTCTAGAATTTGATTTTCATCTTGGCTATCTCTTGGTGTTAAGTTATCTAACTCATTTAATTTTCTGATGTTAGAAATCATGTTATCATAAGCAGCTGCCATTCTTCTACTATCAGATAATCTATTATTTCCTCTTTCTATATATTTTGTAATAATTTCTCTTTCTCTGCTGTATTCTTCTTCACTTAAAATTCCACGAGCAGCTTCTAATTGACTCATCATGTTATTTAAATGATTAATTTCTTCTTGATATCTAGCAATTTCTTCGTCTAATTCTTGTTTTCTTGTTCTTTCTGATACTTTTTCTACTACTGCTTCAGTTGTTGCTTCCTCTGTAAGTTCTTCCTGATTTGTTTGTCTTGCATTTAAAATTTCTTCTCTAGCTTCTCTACGTAACTCTTCTGGTAGTGAAAAAGCAGATCTTTGAACTTCTTCTAGGAGAGCATTTCGTTCTGCTTCGATGCCAAGTCTTTCTGCTTCATCTCTTGGTGTTCTTTCATTTAGATTATCTAGTCTTTTAAGGTTTTCTAGCATGTCACTATAATTACGATTCAACTCTTCATTTTGTTGTAGATTTTCTTGTTCACTAGTAAGATGAGTATTAATATTTTCTAACTCTCTATTATATTCTTCTTCTGACATATTATTTCTATTTTCTTCTAATTGTCTTCTTTCATCATTTAGATGATTCATCTCTCTTTGATGTTGTCTTATTAATCTTCTTATCTCTTCTATATTCATTTTTGTTCACCCCTTACACTTCATCCGCAATTTGATTTAATACGTCTCTTACCATATCTAATTCTTCTTGGGTTGTAATATCTTCTAATTTATCCGTTCCTAATAGTGGATCCCAGCTACTTACATAAATATTTTTTCTTCCATTTTCTCCAATACTGTGATCTGTATAACCAATATATTGTTTTTTTAACTCTTCATTTTCAAAAGTAAATAGTACTTCACATTCTACTTCTTTACCATCTTTCATAATAGTAATTGTTCCTAATTGATCAACTTGTTCCATTTTTCTATCCTCCTCATATATTATACCACATTATTTATCTTCTGTAATCTTTACATTTACATATTGCTTATCTATTGGATTTTTTCTCTGGGTTAATTTTAATGTATATGTAATTTTATCTTTTTTGTCTTTTTTGATACTTAGACCATCTACTTTTTTCTTTCCTTCTAGCAATTCAAAGTTATCTTTATTACTATATAGTTCTATATCCACTTTATCTTTTTTGTTTGATGTTGATAACTCCATTTTATATTTCATTATTTTATTATTAATTATATTATCTACATAGTTTGTTAATTGGATGCGATATTCTTTACTATGATTTTTTTCTACATCATCCATATTAATTTTTATGTTGATTTCATCAGCTAGTTCCTCCTGCGTAATTGGAACTTTAATATCATATTTATTATTTTTACTATTTGCGTTTTCTGTAATCATAATTGTTGCTAGAACAAAAACTACGACACATAATATTAAAAATATAATCAATAACACCTTATTGCTTGTGTCTGTTTTTGTTTGCTTTATCTGTTTTTTTGGTACATTTTTCTTTGTCTTTTTCGTCTTTGCCATAAGCATCACCTAATACCTTTCACCATCATAATTTATTAATAAATCTTTACATGATTTATCCTCAAACTCTATTTTTTCTAATAGATTATTTTTTCCTACTAAAAAATCATATATATCTTCATCTTTAAAGCCTGCAATTTTTGCATCTTTACGGTTGCTTCCATAATATACAGTTTTTATATTAGACCAAATGATTGCTGATAGACACATCGGACAAGGTTCACATGTACTATAAATAACACAATTACTTAAATCTTTTGTATTTAAACTTTGGCATGCTTTCCTAATCGCTATTATTTCTGCATGGGCAGTTGGATCGTTTGTAGATAACACTTGATTATGTCCTCTAGAAATTATTTCTCCATCTGTTGAAACTATAATCGCGCCAAAGGGTCCACCCTCTTCCTGGGACGCTCCCTTTTTAGCTTCTTCCATAGCCTCTTCCATATATTTCATTTTTATTTCCCCCTAGCTCATCAAGCTTAATATCATTAAAGCTATTTTTTGTTGGAATAATTCTGTTTGTGTTCCACTTAAAGTGCTGGCTAACACAGAACTAGAAGTGTCTTCTGTTATTGTTGTATCACTCGTAGTTTGACTAGTTACTGTAATCGTGCCGTCAATAATTGTAGTGTTTTGTGCAGACATTTTTATTGTTATCGTTGCCGCACTATCATATGATGTACTCTTTTTTAAATTCGTGATTTGATAATTATAACCAAAGTCTAATGTTGCTTCTTCACTTGTGATATTAGCAACAATATCATAGTTGGTACTTGTTTTACTAATTGTTATTGTACCAAGAGATGTGTTGCTATCATCTTTTATATTAATTTCTGTTTTTTCTCCACGATTTTCTATTTCTAAAGTAGTAGTCTCTTCTGGGTCTACTAGTTCTATTATTTCTTTTCCATTTTCTTTATAGTAAATTAATTTGTTTTCGTTTTCTAATTCAAATTCATATCGTGATACTTGAGATAATATTTTATCTAAATAAATATTTACTTTTATAGTACCAGTTCCTGTTAGCTCTTTTTCAGTTAACTTTACTTCTTTAAAGTTGGCATTATATCCTGTCATGATTTGGTTTGCTTTTTCATCACTTTTTAAATCATTTATTATTTTATTTCCATAAGTTACTAAATCTTTTTCTGTTAAAGTTATCGTTACTACTTTATACTCATCAATATATGATTGTGATAAATATTTTTTTTCTAAATTATTAGCCATAGATTCGGCGATTTTTTCTATTAGATATTTTAAATTTTCATTCGTTGTCGTAGAAGAATTTAGTGATTCAAAATAGTTGTTGTTACCATTATTTACATAGGTATTCGTAACACCATCAATAGAGTAATAGGCAGTTGCATTTTCTACTAAATACTTTGTATTGATTAGGCTTTGACCAGATAATTTACTATCTAAATTAAAAAATAGCTTTTTATTTTCTTTATCTTGCACTATAGTAACGTTATTTTCAGTATTTGAAAGATTTTTTAATAGATTTGATATCATAGCATAGGATGAATCCATCGTTGCTAAGGCATTAAAATAATCACTTGTTAAATTCATTTTTATATTACTCGTAGTTTTATAATTATCTTCTAGCCCTGTTTCTATACGACTGTTCATTAATTCTGTTACTTTTTCTCCAAATTCTTTAATTACTGTTTTAGAAACATAACTAGGTGATGAGAAATACGTTAATACTCCACCACCGGCTATTAGAATTAACCCTAAAATTATTAACTCTACTACTAGTTTCTTTCCCTTTTTCTTTTTGTCTTTTTCCATCATCCTACTCACTCCTATTATTTCAATTATAACAAAGATGTCATTTATTGTCGATAGAAAGTCTTCTCATTTGCGATATTTTTACAAAAAAAAAGCTCAATTTGAGCTATTCTACATATGAGGTTAAAATGCTTATTGCGTAAGGAACCGTTTTGTTCATTGTTTGTCCACTATTAGAAAATTCTACTGTTACTGTTAATTTAATTTCTTCTCCAGGATTTAATTCTTGATTGGTAATATCATTATGATTTATGATTACTGGTAAAATAGAATTGGCTTGATTATTATCATTTAAATAGTCTGGGCTTTCTGCAAGGCCATCAATTTTTGCTTTTAAATTTCCATTGTTTTTTATCGTTATAATATAAGTAAGAGTATCTTTAGGACTGGTTAAATTAAATGTAAAATCAACAGTTTTTCCATTATCTTCTATTTCATGCGTTCCCGTGGGTAATACTGTTCCACCTTTGATTGCCGTTCCCTCTTGAATATTTACAATTTCTACATCATAGATTTTTCCTTCAGCCTCTTTTTGTTTTAATTTTATTGATACTAAAGTAAAAGCTATACATAAAAGTATTATTGTAATACAAAGTATCATAATAATAAGATTTTTATTTTTTATTAGCTTTTTCATGAACACATTCCCTCCTTTTTGTCGGTCTTAGATCCCATGTAACAAAATGTATAAGAAGATTCTCCTGCTATTGTAATTTCTGCATATACCTTATAATCCTTTATATAATACCAACTATCACTACTGGCATAAATTGTATTTTTATTGTTACCTGGAATGTATTGAATTGGCATACTTGTGTTATCTCTTTCTTGATTTTCTACATTAGCATTAATCATATAAGTGTTTATTTTTTCATAAATTGTATCAGCATATATACTGGCATTTTCTCTTGTAATATTTGATGTTTGTAAAGATGTTGTTTTAGGCAAATTTTCTATTAAATCTGCTGAATTTAAATATAGTGTCCAAAGAATTTGACTATCTTCCGTTTCTTCCATATTCAGCCTTGTTGCTTTTTCTTGTAGAGTAGATTTACTTTCTACTATTTGCGCAGTTTTAGCATTAGATAGTAAACTATTCTTGGCTAATGATATTACCTTTTCATATATTTCGTGATCATTATAATTTATAGCCTGAATTATTTGATTTTCTATTAAATTGGCATCTATTAATTTTTGAAATATTTCTGGTATTGCCTCTTCAATACTTTTTCCTTCTATCTCTTGATTTGCAATGACTCCTGCTTGCTCATTTTCAATAAAAATATTTGCTACTTCATTATCTTTATTGATTACTAAAAAGAAAGCCGGTCCTGTTGTGATATCAAACTCTATTCCAGTTTTGTAATTATTTGTAGAAAATATTCTTTCGCTACTTCCTAAGGATTTTTGATATTCTGGCAATGCCTTAGTGATTGCTAGATAAACTACTACTGCTATCACCACAATTACTTCTAATACATAAATCCATATTTTCCAACTTTTTTTCATAACTTCACCTACCCTGTGGGAGTAAATTTAGGACTTAAAGTTAGAGTTATCTCCATTCCATCAGTAATGGCAGTCCCTTCTGTTATACTTTGCGTAGTCACATAACCAACACCGTCTAATTTTACTTTTACTCCTAATAAGTTTAATAAATTATTTGCTACTTTCGATGATAAACCAACTACATTTGGTATCGTTAGGTTTTGATCATTTGTTATTAAATAAATCGTATCCTTATTTGTTATTTTATCATTTTTTTCTGGATATTGTTTCATTACTTTATCGCCATTTCCTATTACTTGATAAGTAATGTTATTAGATGTTAAGTTTATTTTCGCAGATTCTAATTTTTGATTTATAAAACTAGGTACTTTATATTCAGTTATTTCTATTTTTGGAGTTTTTGTATCATCATTGCCATAATATTTAGAAGCATTATTTACAATCTCTTTTATAGCGTTTGATAAAGGTTTCTGACTTCCACCAGATGGTCGTTTTACAGAAGCGTAAATGATTAATTTGGGATCACTTTTAGGATAAATTCCTGCAAAAGATGATATGATATCCTCTTTTCCATTTAAATATCCACCGCCGTTTTCTGCTGCGATTTGGGCGGTTCCTGTTTTTCCAATTAGTTCACCGCTTGGTATTCTAAATCCACTACCTGTATTTCCTATACCATTTACGCAGTCGTCCATTAATTGAATCATCTTCTGTACTGTTTCTGTAGAGGCTACTCTTTCAATCTCTGTACGTTTATTTTTTAGAATAACTTCATTTGTGTCTGGGTCTACAATTTTTTTCACGACATATGGTTCTAGTAACATTCCATCATTTGTTAATGATGTCATAGCCTTTACGTTTTGAATCGGTGTTGTAGTAATACCTTGACCGAATCCTGCATTATAAATTTCTGTTTCGTATTTAAAATCTAGTTTTCCTGCTTCTTCATTTGGTAAACTAATTCCTGTTTTTCTACCAAAACCTAGTTTTTTAAAATATTCTCTTAGCATGGAACTTGTCATATAGCGATTAATTAAATTAATAACTCCGACATTACTACTCATCGCGTAACCTTTATCAAAAGTAATTGTTCCCCATCCGTTACGGTCCCAGTCACCGATTTGTGTGCCATCAGTGGTGGTATAAACACCAGAGAGATAAGTTTCGCTTCCGTTATATACACCATTTTCCATGGCTGCCATATAGGTAAATGTCTTCATAGTTGAACCAGGTTCATATGGAGATGATACGGTGGGATCTAAATAATTTGTAATGTTTCTTATATTAGGATCAAAAGATGGAGATGTTGCAGTAGCAAGTAATGCTCCCGTCTTTGCATCCATAATAGTAATATTAAACCACTCCCAGTCGTAATCTATGTCTGAATTATTTAATGCCTGCTCTACAAAGAACTGAATCTGACTATCAATTGTTAAATAGATATCTTTACCTTGTGATGCTTCTTTGCGTCTTTCTTTGGTATCTGCGATTTTATATCCTTGTAAATCTTTTTGATATTCTACATAACCGTCTTCCCCTTTTAAGATTTTATCATAATATTTTTCTATTCCCATTTCTCCTACAATATTTTCTTCGCCAGTTTCTTCATTTATTTCTGTTTTGGCATATCCTACTGTGTAAGAGGCAAAATCTCCTTTAGGATAATATCTTTTAAAGCTTTCTACAAAATCAATCCCAGGTAAATCTAGAGCTTCTATCTTATTTTTTGTAAGTTCAGATAAGCCTTTCCCCTTGGCTCCAAACTCTGTTTGATAGACGCCTTCTTTTGATAAGTATTTTAATACTTCCTCTTCTTCCATACCTAAGATTGGTGCTAATTCTTTCGCAGTTTTTTCTTTATCTACTACGTGTTGAGGATTTTTTTTATTCGTGGTTCTTTTAGAGTCTAAGTAGGCAATTAATTTATAGGAAGAAACGTTTTGTGCTACTGCTTCTCCATCCGCTGTATAAATACTACCACGTTCTGCCGATAAGGTTTCTGTTGCCGTAGTTCTTTTACTAGCTAATTCTTTTAAATTTACCCCATCCACTTCTGCAGATAGTCCTAATTGAATTACTCTTCCTATCATGCAAGCAAACAAAAAAAGAGAAGTAAAAATTACTATCTTAGAATATTTGATATTATTTTTCTTTCTCTTTTTTGTTTTTGCCAACTTTTCTCACATCCTATTTATCTTCTGTTACAGTTTTAATATTATTATTATTATAACTTAATCCTTGTTGTTCTGCAACTTCTTGAATTTTTGTAAGGGATGCTAATTCATTAATTGTCATAGCTAAACTTTCATTGGTTTTTTGTTGTTCTTCTATTTTTTGCTTTTGCTTTTCAACCTCGTAGTTGATGTTTGCTAGGGTTGCTTTGGAGAACACAATGGATACTGGAGAAATTACTAGTAAAAACAAGGCTAGTGTATAAAGTAATTTTTCAAACTTTGACATTTTTAGTCTTTTCTTTATTTTCCTCATATTTTCTCCTCTTTCCCTTATTTTATTCTTTCGATTACTCGAAGTTTAGCACTTCTTGCACGGTTGTTATTTTTTAACTCTTCCTCACTCGGAAGAATTGCTTTGTTGACAACCAATTTAAAGTCTGGTAAATACTCATCAGGAATATTTGGTAATCCCCTTACTTTGTCATCAATCTTACACTTTTCTTTAAATACTTGTTTCACAATTCTATCTTCTAATGAATGAAATGTAATTACTGCCACTCTTCCTCCTACCTTAATTAATGATAGGGCTTGTTCTAGCGCTGGCTCTAATACATCTAATTCATGATTTACTTCAATTCTTATTGCTTGAAAAATTTGTCGTGCTGGATGTTTATCTTTTCTAAATTTCATCGGTACAGCACTTTTTATAATTTCTACTAATTCTAAAGTAGTTTC
>CALVYF010000049.1 GCA_944372055.1 uncultured Bacilli bacterium
ATTGAGGAAACTCAGTTCTTTTTGTCGTGATTATAATATCATATTTTTGATAATTTGACAAAACTTAGATAATCACAAAAGCGAATTGATTACTTCCCAAAATTAACAGAAACACTACTATTTGTATTTCTAAAATCACCTTCTAGCTGCTCTAATCTCTCAATTCTATCTGTTGCTAAAAGTAAACATAAAGTAATAAAAGTATAAAGAAGAAATAGCCATAACCCCTCTTTTACAATTTTTTTCATTTTAATATTCATACACATCTCTCCCTTCATTACACCTCAAGTATATATCATACAATTGTTCGTGTCAATAGATTTTTAAAACATTTGTTTGACATTTTACACTACTAATGCTAAACTGTTTATATAAAAGGAGGGAAATACATGGAAAAGTTGACAACTAAGCAAGAAATGATTTTACAAATCATAAAAAAATGGATTGCCCAATATGGTTATCCCCCAACAGTTAGAGAAATTGGTGAAGAAGCACATCTAAATTCACCAGCAACCATACATTTTCATTTGACAAAGCTAGAAGAAAAAGGATATATTTCAAAAGGAAATGGTAAAAACAGAACGATAGAAGTATTAGTACCAAACGAATATATAGAAAAAGATGAAAATGTTGTAGAGGTTCCCCTACTTGGTAAAGTAACTGCAGGAAGTCCGATAGAAGCAATCGAAATGCCAGATGAATATTTTGCCTTACCAACAAATTTATTTACCACAAGAAATGAAATATTTACTCTAAAAGTTAGCGGTGAATCTATGATCAATGTAGGAATTTATGATGGAGACATCTTAATTGTAGAAAGAAAAAATACTGCTAATAATGGAGATACAGTAGTAGCAATGAATGACAACAATGAAGTTACAGTAAAAACATTTTATAAAGAAAATGGTTATTTCAGACTACAGCCAGAAAATGACACTATGGAACCAATCATTCTAAAAAACGTAACAATATTAGGAAAAGCAATTGGATTATATAGAAAATTTTAAAAAAAAAAAAAAAGAAATAGTACTAACTTATTTCTTTTTATTTTGCAAAAGACATTGAACAACATAACTGGCAATCAACAAGCCAGCACTACTCGGTACAAAAGCAGTAGACCCCAATTCTTTAACATCTGCTGGTAATTCACTAGAAAAACAAACCGGTATTTTAGAAGTAATATGACTATCCTTTACATATTTTCTCAAAATTCTAGCAAGGGGATCATTATAAGTTTTAGATAAATCTGTGATTTCTAATAAACTAGGATCAAACTTTTTAGCTGTTCCTAAACAAGTAAGAAAATGAATATTTCTATTAGTACAATAAGATATAATATTTTTCTTTGTAGAAACAGTATCACAACAATCTACAACAAAATCAACATTCACTTTATCCAAAATAGATAAATCATCATCTAAAAACATATCATAAACTTCCACCTGACACTTAGGATTAATATCTAAAATTCTCTCTTTCATCACTTCTACTTTTTTTCTACCAATAGTAGAATAAAGCGCAATAATTTGTCTATTAATATTCGTAACATCAATACTATCAGAATCAATTAAAACTACTCTTCCAACACCACTTCTCACAAGTGCTTCACAAACATAACCACCAACACCGCCAATTCCTAAAATGAAAACAGACTTATTAGCTAAAGTCTGTATATGATCATGTCCAATTAATATTTCTAAACGATTCAAAAAATTAGGCTGCCTTTGCATAATCATGTCCTTCATTAACAACTTCATTAGGTACTTTAATCTTTTTCTTAGCTGCCTCATGCTCTCTCATGCTAACTTTGCTCTTTTGCTTTTCAGACATAATCAAACGATATGGTTGATTATAAATAGAATGATAAGCAACAGATAATCTAGAATAAACATCTTGATTAGACTGAGCCATTTGATAATACTTTTTCAAATTACGATATTCTTGTGTATTTAATGGTTCCATAGCAGTAATAGATGTCTGAATAGTCTCTTCAGGAAGCGTTGTGTCACTAATAATTGTACAATCGAAATGATTCAAAAACTCTAATGTACGAGGTATATCAGCAATACCTGCTTGTTCAAACAACTGTGGCCAACGACTAGGATTACGTTCAGTACGAACAATCTGTTGAAGTCTAGATAATTTCTCATCTGTCAATTGATCACCAAGTCCCAACTTTTCAAAAGATAGATATCTGCCCCTTTTTACATTAGGTATTTCTTTTCTCATGTCCGTAATAGCACTAGCATACAAATTATCAAGTGCCGTATTAATAAATTTAGGTGGTTGTTTTACTCGATATACATCATAACGGTTAGATTCAGATTCTTCTCTTGTAGTAACTAAAAAATCATTATGACTAATTAACGATGTATTACGAATAAAGTTAACAACACTACTATCTTCTTTATCATGTAAATAACTAGACTCAGAAAATGGTTGTTGATTGACTATAACATCACTTTCTTTAGTACCTTCAAGGATAACACTATTATGAATTTTTTCAGCATCCTTCAAACTTATCTTAACATGCATAATTCTACCACGATTGACAATTGGAAGTACTAACATAGGCTATTCCCCCTTGTGTGGCTATTATACCATATAACTTCAAAAAAATCAATAAAAAAAAGTCAAGGAAGAGCGTTCTGCCCAACGATAAAACCTGCATTTCCACAGGTGGGTGTTCGTACGCTATCTTTAGGATCCCTACCCACGCAAAGCGGAAGGTCTTCAACACCGATAACTGATCAAAACTCCCGTATCGTCACTTTAGTCGGTTTTATATGAGAACAGAGTTCGCATCTCCTTGACAACTATATTATATCATAACAGAAACAGAATATACAAGTTTTTTAAAAAAAGTATTACACTAACAAATAAAAAACAGAAGAATACACTATAATAGGTGATCTTATGTATTATAATCAAGATGGCTATTCTATCTATTATGAAAAATATGGACAAAAAGAAAAAGTGATACTAATCCTCCCCGGCTGGGGAAATACAAGAAAAACCTTCACATACTTAATAAACAAGTTACAAGAAAATTTTACTATTTATATCATCGACTACCCAGGATTTGGAAACAGCCCATTTCCTAATAAAGATTTAACTATTTATGATTATGCCAATATCATTAGAGATTTCATGTATGACAAAAAAATTATAAATCCGATTATTATTGCACACTCATTTGGCGGAAGAATCACCACATTATTAGCAGGATACTATAAAGAAGAAATAGATAAAATAATCTTAATAGACAGTGCTGGTATCAAAAGAAAGAAAAAAATAAAGATTTGGATAAAAGAAAAAATATATAAATTACTAAAACAAATCAAAAAAATATTACCTAAAACAATAAAAGAAAAATATCACAAAACACTATTACAAATTTTCGGATCAACAGATTATAAATCTTTACCATCCAATATGGCTAAAACATTTCAAAATGTTATAAAAGAAGATCTAAAAGATTTTCTCAATTATATCGAACCAGAAACTTTAATATTATGGGGAGAAAAAGATTGTGATACCCCATTAAAAGATGCCAAACTAATAAAAAAGAAAATAAAAAACTCTGGATTAATTATTTATCCAAATGCTACACACTTTTCCTATTTAGAATATCCAAAATTAACATATAAAATAATAGAAAATTTTTTGTTTTCAAAAAAAGACTGCTAATTATTTAGCAGTCTTCATTGCTTTTACAGAAAGCTTTCCATGAAAATGAAAATCTAAATATTCATTTGGAACAGCAGCATCAACCCATAATCGAACTTCAACAAACCTAATCTCTCCAGCTTCTACTGTATCATTATAAAGAATCGGAGAACGTTTCGTTGCATCCAAACTCTGTGAATCATAAGCATCAATCTGATAACGAATATATTGCATAGGTAATTGAATATCAGAGCATTTATCTTCACGTACCATCGCTACATCTTTCATAAGTTTAATCTGAAACGATTGTTCTTCAGCAGATGTATTTACAATTTTAACCTGATAAGATTTTGTTTTTTCACCTTCTACCAAACTCATAGGACGAATTGGTGTCAAATCTACAATATTACCTAAATGCTCTCCTCTATCACTAAAGGTAACTTCAAGCTTTCCAACTTGAATAGTATTATAATAAATAGGTTCTCTAACAGAAGAAAAAACAAAATACAAACTAACTAAAATAATAAAAAGAACTATAAAAACACAAATAAAAGTTAACTGTGCTTCTTTTGCTTTAATACGATGCAATAAATGGCCAACATGAGTACCCTCACCATGCTTAATATCTGAAATTTTTAATTTTTTTGCTTCTTTTTTTTTCTTAGCTCTTTTTCTTCTTTCTTCTATCAAAAGACGAACCTTAGTATTAGTTGCTTTTTTAATTTTTTCTTCTTTCATAACTCTCATATCCTTTACAAAAACAGTATATCAAAACTGTAATTCAAAAACAAGAAAGAAAGAAAAAGAATTATCATTTGATAATTCTTAAGATTTAATAGAAATAGCTAATTCGTCTAATTGTTCACTAGACACAATATTTGGGCACTCACTCATTAAATCACCTGCACTGGTAGTTTTAGGGAAAGCAATAACATCACGAATATTATCAGTACCACTAAGTAACATAGTTAAACGATCAAGTCCTAGCGCAAGTCCTCCATGAGGTGGAGTTCCATATTTTAAGGCTTCTACAAAGAAACCAAATTTTTCTTCAATATCTTCTTGAGACAACTCCAAAGCTTGAAACATTTTTTCTTGTACACCCTCATCATGAATACGAATAGACCCTCCACCTGCTTCATACCCATTAATAACAATATCATAAGCTTTAGAATAACAATGTGCTTTATCGTTAAGCAATTTATCTACATCACTATCAAGTGGTGCTGTAAATGGATGATGACAAGCAAGATAACGCCCTTCTTCTTCACTCCATTCAAAAGATGGAAATTCTGTAACCCATAACAATTGATAATCATCATTCTTAATTAATCCCAAATCTTTTCCTAACTTTAAACGTAATGCCCCAATAGCTGTATAAACAACAGTTTTCTTATCTGCTCCAAAGAATAACATATCTTTATCATGAAGTTCTAATTCCTCTATCAATGCTTTTTTCTCATCATCAGATAAAAACTTACTAATACCAGAAGTTAATTCCCCATTTTCATATTTTACATAAGGAAGACCTTTTACTTTATAAGTTTTAACATATTCAGTCAAAGCATCAATTTTCTTTCTAGAAAACTCTTCACTCTTACCATCCACTTTAATACAAACAATACTACTATCTTCATCTAAAGCATTTTGAAATACTCCAAACTCAGTAGTTTGAAAAATATCATGAACATCATGAATCTTCATATCAAAACGTAAATCTGGTTTATCGGACCCATAATAACGAACAGCATCATCATATTTCATGCGACGAAGTGGTAAAGTAATATCGATACCTTTTACCTCTTTAAAAATAGTTGCAATAAGTCTTTCAGTAAGATTCATAACATCTTCTTCCTGAACAAAACTCATCTCTAAATCCACTTGTGTAAACTCAGGTTGACGATCACTTCTTAAATCTTCATCACGAAAACATTTCGCAATCTGAAAATACCTCTCCATTCCACCAACCATCAAAAGTTGTTTAAATAACTGAGGAGACTGAGGAAGCGCATAAAATTTACCCTTACTAACACGACTAGGAACTAAATAGTCTCTAGCCCCCTCTGGAGTAGATTTACATAAAACTGGTGTTTCTACTTCAACAAAATCTTCTTTATCTAAAAACCTACGTACAGCCATCATAATTTTATGACGAGTAATTAAATTATTTTTAATAGGATTACGACGAATATCTAAATAACGATATTTTAATCTTGTATCCTCTAAAGCTGTTGTATCATCAATAATTTCAAATGGTAAATCAGAAGAAGAGTTTAACACCTCAATAGAAGAAAGTTCAACTTCAACGTCCCCTGTTTCCATATTAGGATTCTTACTTTCCCTCTCCATCACTACTCCATTTACCTTTAAAACAGATTCGCTCTTTAGACTACTCGCAATATCATAAACTTCTCCCTCACGAGCAACTAATTGAACAATACCACTTCTATCTCTTAAATCAATAAAACAAACGCCACCCAAATCACGTTTCTTAGCTACCCAGCCATACAAAGTAACATTACGAGAAACGTCACTAAGTCGTAAACTATTGTTTTTAATCTCTTTCATATACATCCCTCCTACGGTTCTATTCTATTCGGTCCTCTAAACAAGAACTGTGCTTCTTTAATACTAGAAATTCCTAAAAGTAACATTGTAAGTCTATCTATTCCTAAACCAAATCCCCCATGTGGAGGACAACCATATTTAAAGAATTCAAGATAAAACTCTACATCTTTTTCTAATCCTTTTTCTTTCGCATTTTTTCTAATTTCTTCATATCGATGTTCTCTTTGAGCACCAGTAGTGATTTCTACACCTCGCCACAACAAGTCATATCCTTGTAATACCCCATCATCATCACGCATATGATAGAAAGCACGTTTAGAAGCAGGATAATGTGTAACAAATAAAAATTCATGTTGAAATTTATCTTTAGCTAATTGATAACATAATCTTTCCGCTTCTGTAGTTAAATCATCCTTTTCACTGTCATCCACTTTATAACCATATCTACTCTCTAATTCTTGATAAACATCACTTAACTTCATCACAGGAAATGGCAAACTAGGAACTACTAACTCCTCGCCATACATCTCTTTAATTTTTTCTCCATAAATCTGGTTTACTTTTTCCAAAGCATACGTAAGCATTTCTGATTCTAGATTCATAACATCATAATAAGAATCTATATAAGAAAATTCAACATCAAAACAAGTGTATTCTGTAGCATGCCTACTAGTATTAGAATTTTCTGCTCGAAAAACTGGACCAACCTCAAAAATGCGATTAAAACCGGAAGCCATAGCCATCTGTTTATAGAATTGTGGACTTTGAGCTAAGTAAGCTAATCTATCAAAGTATTTTACTTCAAATACATCAGAACCACTTTCACTAGCTGCTCCAATTAACTTTGGCGTATGAATTTCCATAAAATCATGTTGATACAAATATTCTCTCATATACTGTACCAAAGAACTTTGTATTTTAAAAATTAAAGAATTTCTTTCACTTCTTAAATCAATAAAACGATAATCCAATCTAGTATCTAAATTAACACCAGTCAAATCTTTATAAGAAAAAGGAAGTTCTAGATCACTTTTACTAGTAACCTCAATTACACTTGGAATAATTTCCATACCATTTAATTTTACTTTAGGATTTTCATTTAAAATCCCTGTAATTTTAACTGTACTTTCTAAAGTTAAAGAATTAACAAGTTCAACCATAGATTGATTATTATCATCACTTTTTTCAATTGTAATTTGTACTCTACCAGTATCATCTCTTAAAATAAGAAACTGTACCCATTGTAAATTTCTTATATTGTCAACAAAACCACTAACAACAACTTCTTCTCCATAATGCTGATTTAATTCTGATAACTGAATTGATTTCATTTGATTACTCCTTTATTCATGATGATGGCACTCACAATCTCCATTACATTCTCCACCGCAAGAACACTCATCATCGATATCTTCAACACCAGTATTTAATTTCTCATCTAAATAATAAATCAAAACATCTAAACTAATAATTTCTTCTTCCTTTGTTTTATTATTTTTAATTTTAATTTCATTATTATCTAAATCTTCACTATTTAAAATAGCAATATATTTTGCATTTAGTCGATCTGCTTGTTTAAATTGTCCTTTTAAACTACGACCAGTATACTC
>CALVYF010000050.1 GCA_944372055.1 uncultured Bacilli bacterium
TTGCTTGATAAGATTCAATTAGATGAAATTGTTCCTTCTTCTCGTAAGTATCCATATATTGATTTTAAAATAGAAAAGGAAGCTGGAAAAGAGATTTTAAAAGTTGAAAACTTAACAAAAATCATTGATGGAAAAACAATTTTAGATCATGTTTCATTTACTATATTAAAAGGTGATAAGATTACTTTTTTAGCACAGGATGACTTTGTTAAGACTACCTTATTTAATATTTTAGCTGGAAAAGAAGAATATGATGAGGGAACTATTGAATGGGGAAAAACTATTAAATATGGTTATTTACCTCAGGATAATACTGAGTATTTTGATACTGATAAAAATATTATGGAATGGATTGGTCAGTATTATGATGTTAAAGACGAAACTGTTCTTCGTGGCTTTTTAGGTAGAATGTTATTTTCTGGCGAAGATGTTTTTAAGAAAGTTTCTGTTTTATCTGGAGGAGAAAAGGCTCGTTGCATGTTGTCTAAGATGATGTTGGAAGAACCTAATTTCTTGATTTTAGATGAACCAACCAACCATTTGGATTTGGAAAGTATTACATCTTTAAATAAAGGTATGACTAATTTTAAAGGGGAAATTTTATTTACTTCAAGAGACTATGAATTAAATAGTACTGTTGCTAATAGAGTTATTGAAATCTTAGAAGATGGTAAGATTATTGATAGGGCTATTCCTTATGAAGAGTATTTAGAGAGAAAGTAATGATTGTTAAAAATATTATTGTTAGTGATAGGGATTTTTTTACAGAGAATTTAGTTCGTGATTTAATACGGTATCAAATTAGTTATGTTCAAATAGAAAATGAGTTTCATTTTTTTAATTATATTTTTCGTTTTTTTGATATGAATAAAGACAGACAACAAATACTGAAGCTTGCTAATAAAAGAAATATTTTTGATGAAATTACAGTTGTTTCTAGTCTTTTAGAAATAAAAGAACAAGATCCTTTTTTAGGAGTTACTGTGACCGAGAGAAAAGTAGTTAATGACTTTCCTGTAAAAGAATATAATAAGCCTAATATGAAAAAAATGTTAAAAATCCAGAATAGAAGGACAAATCAGCAGTTAAGACAAAATAGAAGATAGATGCTAAATTCGAAAGAAGTTTAGCATTTTTTATATGTTGTATACTATCTGTTTACGTATATTTACAGGTACATCTTTTTTTTGGTCAAAGTATATATTTTTTTGATATAATTAGAATAAGAGAGGTGATTTCATTGAAAAGTAATAAAGTGCTAGTTGTTTTGGTTATCATTTTATTTTTTACAATTATAGCTTCTGTTGGTTATAGTTGGTATAATTTTTTTAATCAAGAAAGTGAATCTGTTGAAGAACAAAATAACGCAGATAAAGAGCTAGATATTAATAGTAGATTGATTCAATCGTTATATGGTAAAGTTGTATTAGATGATGATACTAATTATAAATACTTTATGTATGAAAATAATGATAACTATATTGTGAGTGATGCTAGTTCTTCTAGTAAACTTACTTTGGCTTATTATAATTTAAAAGCTACGGATATTAGAACGCTATCTTCTGATGTTTTTGATTTATCAAGTGTATCACAAACAAATACTATTTCAGGATTAAATTATTCCTATGTTTTAGATAATGAGGAATTTGATAATGGATTTTTTTCGTATTATACTGTCTCTTTTATTCCCTATGATAAAATGAGTAATAGTTATCGTGATTTGTTTGGTGACGATGCTATTATTGACAAGTCGGTTCCTATTAAAACTGATTATTATAATGTAAGATATTATATTTATAATGAGACTCTTGATGGTTATGTACCTTATATAACGGAGGGTGGAGGAACTAGTGGCTCTTATTTTGTTGGAAAAGTTACAAAGGCAATAAAGAGTGATGGAGAAATTCTTATTTATGAGTCTGTAGAAGAAGTCCCTTTAGGTGATGGAATTGAGGTTGCTAGTCCTAGTACTTATGTTTATACCTTTCAAGTTGAAGATGATGGTTATACATTTATTTCTAGAATAAAAGAGTAAAAATAAAACATTCCTTTCTATTCATTATGGAATGTTTTTTGTTTTTTATTAATTATTTGATTCCCTTTTTCACATCTATTTCCCCACGAATCTAATAACTCATGTTCTTTTTTTACACAAATGATTTCACAATTGTTAGGACATCCTGTGCAATTGATGTTTATGGTTTCAAATTTGCTTTCGATAATATTAAAGTTAAAATTTATTTCTTTTTCTTTTTTTGATAGAATTGCTACTCCTAAAGCTCCCATTAGATGTCCATTTTCGTCCGTTATAATTTCTTCGCTTAAAATATTTTCAAATGCTTTTACTACACCAATATTTTTAGAAACACCACCTTGAAAGATAATAGGGGATATAATTTTTTTCCCTTTTCCCACATTATTTAAATAATTCATTGCGACACTTTTACATAGTCCTGCGACTATGTCTTCTTTTTTGTGGCCCATTTGTGCTTTATGTACTAAATCACTTTCTGCAAAAACTGTACATCTGGCAGCAATCGGAGTTGGACTTTTACTTTTTAAAGCAATTTTTCCAAATTCTTCTACTGGTATATCTAATCTTTCTGCCTGACTAGATAAGAATGCTCCAGTTCCTGCAGCACATAGGGTATTCATGGCGTAGTCTATTACTACTTTGTCTTTTATTAAAATGATTTTGGAGTCTTGTCCACCAATTTCTATGATGGTTCTTATATTGGGATATTTTGATAAAGTGCCTATGGCATGAGCAGTAATTTCATTTTTTATAATATTAGCTCCTAAAATGGTTCCTATTAATTTTCGGGCTGATCCTGTTGTACCCACTCCTACAATTTCGTATTCTTCGGATAAAGTTTTTTTTAATTTTTCCAAGACTTGTTTTACTGCTTGTAAGGGGTTACCTTTTGTCCATAGATAAATGCTTGCTAATATATTATTTTCTTCGTCAATGATGATTCCTTTTGTAGATATGGATCCAATATCAATTCCTAAATAGGCTTTTTTCATTATTTTCCCTCCTTATAGTAATTAAATCTTTAAATGCTTCTAATCTGGTTTTTATTCCTTCCGTTCCTGATTCTTCATCATAGGAGAAAAATATAATTGGGATTTTGTTATCTTCACAAATCTTTTGAATGATAGGTATAGCTGTTATTTCGGGCGTACAACCAAAAGGTTTTATGTGAATGATTCCGTCGTAATTTTTCTTTGATAAATAAAGAGCACGATAAATGTTATCTAGGGCATCTGCTCCTAACATGTATTTACAATACTTTTTTACTTTTCGTCTCATATGTTTTAATAATAGTTTTTTCTGCCATAATAAATAAGATAAATTAGTGAAACGTTTTATTTCCATTTTTTCTTTTGCTAGCTCTTTTTCTAAATCATAATTTGCGAAAGGTTCCATATTTGTATAAAGTTCTCCTATAATTCCCACTTTTAAACAATTTTTTGGTTTGCTAATATTTATTTTTTTAAATTTCTTTTTATATTTTATATATAAATTAGTTAGTTTGAAAATCGAGTTGGTTTTATTAATATCTATAAACATTTGTTTTTGTAATTTTTCATGACTTCCAGTAATTGTTTCAAAACCTATATTTTTTCTAATAATTTTGTCTATTTGATCCATGTAGAATACATAAATCATAGCGAATATAAAATGGTGAAAAAAATCTTTATATGTTAATTTGGGATTTATTTCTTTAAACATGTGATAAATTTCTTTTATTTTCATTTTATCTGTTTTTATTAATTTATAAAATTTAAAATTATATCCTAAATCTTTTAATATTGTTTCAGTTACTTCGGCATAGTAGCGATATCTACATCCACCGCCGGCGGTGAATAAAATATTTGCTCCATTATTTAGGCTTTCTATGAAGTTTCCTAAATTATATTTGAAGGGTATGCATACTGTGTCTGGAGAATGTTTTGTTCCTATTTCTAAAGTTTTTTTGGTAATAGGCGGAGCTACCATTATTTTTTCTTTTGTTATATTCTTTAAGAGTTTAGAAATAGGGTGATAATAATTTCCTAAATGAGGAAAACTAATTATTTTTTTCATTTTTTTCCTCCTTTAAATTTTTTAGAATATCAATAAAACTTTCTAATCTTGTAATCATTCCTGCTTCATTATTTATGTCTTCAAATATTAAAGTAATGATTGGAATTTTTTTAATTTTGTGGGTTATTTGTTCATTCATTAAGGAATCTGGACCACAGGGGAAGGAAGAAATTAATATTATTCCATCTACATAGTCTTCATAATATTTTGTGCTAGCAATTATCTCTTTGTTATGAGTCCAATGAATGTCTGGTGCAATCTTTTGATATTCTTCTTCGATTCTTTCTTTTTCTATTTTGTTGCTGTAGAGAATTGTAATATTATTTTGAGTTAGGAAGTCTATCACAGTTTTACCTATCATACTATCATATAAATTATAAGGGTGACCTGCTAATAGTATTTTTATATTGTTAGAAGTCAGTAATTTTTTTTGCTCTTCTTCTTGCTTTTTTCTTTTCATGTTTTTTATTTTTTCTGCGTATTTATATGCTGTATATGCTTTGATATAAGAAAATCCTAGCTGTTCTCCTAGCTTTAAGAATCCTAGCATCTGATAATGATTGGCAGAAATATCTATGTTATAATTTAATATTTCTATGTTAAATAAATTATTCACTAAGTCGTATAGAGCATTGAAATTAGTACATACTCGATTATGTTTTTCTAGTGAAAAAATTCTTGGTATTAAAATATAGTCACATTTATTTTCTAGTTCTTTGATATGGCCTAAATATATTTTTAGGGCTAGACAGGCTTCGTTGGGAGCAATTGTTGTTCCTTCGGTTATTGTTTTTTTATTTGTTTCTTTACTAATGATAATACTTAATCCTAATTTTTTGAAAAACTCAATCCATAAGTCTTTATCGTAATAATAAAGCAGTGCTCTTGGTATTCCTATTGTTGTTTTGATATTATCACATCCTCAATTTAATCTATGTTTTGTGTTTTTAAAAAGTATTGTTTTCCTTCGACAAAATATTTTCGTGAAAAAAGAGCTAGAAAAGCTGTGATAATTTAGGAAATATGTTATAATTGTTGTTAGTGAATGGAGGAGTTATAAAATGAACGAAAGAAATAAAAAAATAATTCTTGGTATAGTAATTGCCATTGGAGTAATTTTACTTTGTGCTTTATGTTATTTTGCTTCTAGTGCAACAACAAATAAGGCAGGGGATTCTTATCAAGGATCTGATACAAATTCATCAAGTTCTAGTAGTATTGAAGATATGACTTCTAGGGCACAAGAAGAAAGTGCTAATGTTCCGGAAGATGAAAAGAAAGACTTTAAGGATATTGATGTTGATACTTATCTTGATTTATATGAAGGTGATGAGAAAGCAATCGTATTATTTTCAAGACCTACTTGTGGATTTTGTCAAATTGCAGAACCAATTTTGCAGCATATTTCTTATCAGTATGATTTGACTATTAACCATATTAATACAGATGAAATGGATTCTGATGATTCTACTAATTTAGTAGAGTCTAATGATTACTTTAGTGATGGTTTAGGTACCCCATTATTAATGGTTGTTTCTAATGGAGAAATTGTTGATGTAGTTAGTGGATTAGTAGATACTGCTAGTTATGTTGGTTTCTTTACAGATAATGGTTTTATTAAAGAATAGGAGAGTATTTTATGAAAAGTGCATATGAATTTGCTTTAGAATTTAAAAGAAAACATCCAATGACTATCGGTTGGAGAATTAAACAAAATGCTGCTGTTGTTGATCGTCATGTAAATGCAGATGAACAAATACTATATGCTTTTGTGGCTCAAAAGAATAATAACCCTTTTAATTTTTGGAGTACAGCTGTTGTTGCTATTACGAATAAACGAATTTTAATTGGAAGAAAAAGAGTGGTTATTGGATATTTCTTGAATGCAGTTACACCAGATATGTTTAATGATTTGAAAGTTACCAGTGGAATTATTTGGGGAAAAATTTATATTGATACTATAAAGGAATTTATTGTTATGTCTCATCTTGCTAAAGATTCTTTAGATGAGATAGAAAGTGCTGTTTCTGGATACATGATGGAAGAAAAGAAGAACTATGGTATTGCTATGGAAGGACAAAAATAACTTTTTTTCCTTCTTTTTTTTTGATATACTGTAATAGTAGGTGATAGGATGAAAAAAGTTTTACCAATATTAGTGTTACTTGCTTTTGCTGCTTTTTGTTATCAGTTGATTGTAACCTTTTTTATTACGGAACATAAGATAAATTACTCTTTAATTGCTAATGATCAAAAACATTATACAATTTCAGAAAAGTATAAAAAAGACGGTAGCATACATCATTATTCTTTTCTAATTACAACGCAAAATAAAAAGAAGACATATGCCGTGTCAATTGAAGAAGACTTTAATAAACAAGAACGTGTGATTACCGATGTCAAACATTATAAAAAAAATAATTTGGAATGTATTTTTCCTATTTACAAGAGAAATCGTACTTATGATGTTTCATGCTTATTAGATGGAAAACAGGTTAGCTCTGCTTATTTATTAGAACAAAAAAATGAGGATTATTCTTTTATTGCTAGAAAATTTGCAGAAGAAGGTTATGAAGAAATTTATTATACTACTAATACTCCTGCCACAAGTGAAGAAAATCTTTTGGTTTCTTATGATTATATTCCAGAGAATTATACTTTTGCAATTTGGAATTATCGAGGAATTTATATTTTGTCTTCTGAGGGAATAGAAAATAAAACATTTTTAAATGATGATTATTATGAAAATAAGTTATCTATGGGTGTTGGTAAGTATTATGTTACGGTAAATACTGATGATGAAGAAGAAAAATTGAATTATTATCAACTTATTGTTTATAATTTAGTAGATGGTGGAAAAACTGTTGTTGATGTTGATATTTCACAAGATTCTTATTTTAATGGGGTCTCTGATAATATGTTATATATTACTGATCCAAAAGAGGAGAAACAATACGTTTTAGATCCTAGTAAAAAAGAATTTAAGGAATTAAAAAAACCTCGTGAAATTTCTAATTCGAAATTGAAAAAGGCTAGTAATGACTTTTTTAGTTCTCCTAAGGTAGATTCTCTTCGTGTTTCTAATAAGAAAATTAAAAAATTGTATGATACAGAAGATATTCGAAAAAATGGTGATGATTATTATTTTAAGACTGAGGATGGTAAGATATATCGAGTTATCCAAGAGGATTATCAGCATCCTATTATGATCTGTCAATTCGATAATATTAAGGAGTGGCAGGTTCATGATGGTGGAGTTAGCTTTATTGTAGGGGATACTTTGTATCTTTACACTGATATTTATGGGTTGAAACCAATTTTGAAGAATTCTGAATTTCAGTATAACTCTAAAAATATTTATTACTTTGTAAGAGGAGAATAAAATCTCCTCTTTTTTCATATCTTATAAAAAAGAGAAAAATATTGTTGAAATTTTGTATTAGCTTTGATATAATCATAAGTGCAAGTGGGGCTTTAGCCAAGTGGTAAGGCGTGGGTCTGCAACACCCTGATCACCGGTTCAAATCCGGTAGGCCCCTCCATGCGGATGTAGTTTAGTGGTTAGAATACGGCCTTGCCAAGGCTGTGACGGGGATTCGATTTCCCTCATCCGCTCCATTGA
>CALVYF010000051.1 GCA_944372055.1 uncultured Bacilli bacterium
CACCTCAGTGGAGTATTATATAATATCGAGACATTTTCGCAAGTTAACACTTAAGACATTATCACAAATTAATCATATTTTTTCTTTTTAAAAAGCCCTTTTCATTGTTTTACAACAAAATTTATAGTATACTTAACTGTAGGGTGAAGAGTATGTACTTAAAAGAAATTATAACAAGTGGTTTTAAATCGTTCGCAGATAAAATCGATATTAAACTAGATAATAAGATAACCTGTATAGTAGGACCAAACGGTTCTGGAAAAAGTAATGTAGTAGATGCAGTAAGATGGGTATTAGGAGAACAATCTGTAAAATCTCTTCGTGGAGAAGGATCTATGAGTGATGTCATATTCTCTGGAAGTAAAAGTAGAAATCCCCTTAATGTAGCATCTGTAGAACTAGTATTTGATAATTCTGACCATTTCTTAAATGTTCCATATACTGAACTTTCTATTAAAAGAAGAGTGTATAGAAGTGGAGAAAATGAATATTATTTAAACGGTGAAAAATGTAGATTAAAAGATATTTATAATCTATTATTAGATACAGGTATGGGAAAAGAATCATTTAATATTATTTCTCAAGGAGAAGTAGAAAAAATACTTAGTAATTCTCCAACGGATAGACGTATTATTTTTGAAGAAGCTGCAGGTATTTTAAAATATAAAAAGAGAAAAGAAGAAGCATTACGAAAACTAGACCGTACCCATAATAATATTGATAGAGTAAATGATATTATTAGTGAATTAGAAAGTCAGGTTGCTCCACTAAAAGAACAAAGTGAAAAGGCGAAAGAATATTTAGAAAATAAAAAAGGTCTAGATAATTATGAAGTAGCATTACTTGCTTATGATTTAGAAAATGAAAAGTTTGAATTAGAACGAATAAAAGCAGAAAAAGAAAAACTAGAAAAAGAAATTATGGAACTATCTAATGAAACATCTAAAAATGACGCTATAGATTTAGAACAAGCAAACAAACTAGAAAAGTTAGAAAAAGAAGAAAGTACACTTCAAAGAAGGTTATTAGAAGTAACCGAAATGGTAGAAAAAGTAAATGGAGAAAAAAAGCTGTTACAGGAAAGAAATAAGCAGAATAAAGAAAAAGAAGAAGTAGAAGAAGAGCTAAGAATACTTTTAGAAAAGAAGTCTAGTATATCTTCATCTATCCAAAAGATAAAAAAAGAATTAGATATCATTGTAGAAGATGGTAAAAAAGAAGAAGAAAAGGGTAAAGAAGTAGAAAGAAAATTAGAAAAAGCAAAACAAAAAAAGAATATGCTAACAAGTGATTATTCACAACATGAAAGAAGTATTATTTCTATTGGACATAAAATAATGAATTTAAAAAGAGAAATAGAAGAAGGTGGAGATTTACCTAACGGTATCAGAAAAGTCTTAGAATCCTCTTCATTATCTGGAATTCATAATACGATAGGAAATATTTTAAATACGAAAGATGAATATATAAAAGCTTTAAATATCGCTATTGCTGCTAATAAAAACTTTGTAATTACCAGTGATGAAACATCTGCAAAATTAGCAATTAACTATTTAAAAGATAATCACTTAGGAAGAGGAACATTCTTCCCACTTACAGTAATTAAATCCAGATATGTAGATAAAGATTCATTAAGAATGATAGAAAAAGAGGAAGACTTTATTGGTGTCTTAAGCGACCTTGTAGAATATGATAAAACTTATCAAAATATTATAGAAAATCAACTAGGAACAGTAATTGTTTCTAAAGACTTAGATAGTGCAACTCGGATAAGTAATAAGGTAGGTAGAAAATATAAGATAGTAAGTCTAGATGGCGATGTAGTAAATGTCGGAGGAAGCCTAACTGGAGGTTCTATTGCTTATCAAACAAGAAGCATTATAGTTTTAAAACAAGAATTAAAGCGTCTAGAAGAGCAAGAAGTACTAGTAAAGCAAGAATTAGAAGAAATAAAGCAAGAATTAGAAGAAATAGAAAAAGAAATACAAAAAATCGAAGAAGAAGAATTTACTACATCTAAAATAAAAATTACAATGAAAGAAAAATATGATACGAAATCAAACGAAATAAAAAGCCAAAGAAAAGAACTAGAAGAAGTAGAAGAAAAATGGCAAACGCTAAATGCAATTTCTAACAATACTCTAAGCGATAAAGAACAAGAATTAATAGAGCAATACCATGCATTAAATGCTGAAAAATCAACAATTCAAGTAACTTTAGAACAAATCAGAAAAGAAATAGAAGATATTAAAAGACAAACAGAAGAACGTTTAGCAGAAGATAAATTAAAAAATTCTAACTTAAGAAATTTAGAAAAGATGCTTCATGAAAAAGAAGTAGCTCTAAATAGAATAGAAATTAGAATGGACAATATGTTAGATACCCTAAACACCGAGTATGAATTAACATTCGAGAAAGCCAAAGAAAAATATCATTTAGATATAGAACCAGAGGAAGCAAGAAGAAAAGTAAGTCAATTTAGAGCGAATATAAAACGGATAGGTATGGTAAATCTAGCAGCAATAGAAGAGTATGAAAGAGTAAATACAAGATATGTATTCTTAACTAATCAACGAGAAGATTTACTAAAAGCAGAAGATACATTATTAGAAATTATGAATGAAATGGACGATGTCATGAAAGAAGAGTTTAAGACAACATTTGATCAAATTTCTAAAGAATTTAAACAAGTATTTAAAGAATTATTCAGTGGAGGAAATGCTGATTTAAAACTAACAGAACCAGATAATTTATTAACAACAGGAGTAGAAATTGTTGCCTCTCCTCCAGGTAAAAAATTAACTACGATATCTCTTCTTTCCGGAGGAGAAAAAACTTTAACTGCTATCTCTTTGCTTTTTGCAATACTAAATGTAAGAACAGTTCCATTCTGTTTATTTGATGAAGTAGAAGCAGCCTTAGATGAGGCTAATGTTGCAGAGTTTGGTAAATATTTAGACCATTATAAAAATAAAACCCAATTCTTAATCATCACTCATAAAAAGAAAACAATGGAATATGCCAATACTTTATATGGTATTACCATGCAAGAGTCAGGTGTATCAAAGTTGGTTAGTGTAAAACTAAATCAAGTAATAGAAACATTATAGAGAGCGAAGGCTCTCTTTTATTGACTTCATCTTAAATTATAATTACAATAGAAAATCAGAAAAGAGGAAATTATGCCAATATTACAAACAGAAGTATTACCGATTGAATATGATGATAAAACGAAAAAAATAGCATTAAAAACAAAAGCTTGGCTAGATACCAATCCATCTTTCTTTAGGGAGTTTTTACCATCTACAGATAAAATTAGCTATATTGATAAAAAAAGCCCCTTATATATTGGAATGAACGTATTAATGGCAAATATGACTATTCATCTCTAGACTATACAATTGTTGAAAAAGCAGCAATGGGAATTTATTATTGTGATGCTAAAAATTATCAAGGATACCATGATTACTGGAAAAAACCATGTGAGGAAGCAAAAGAACAAGCCTTTTACTGGTTCCAAGAAAAATATCGTTTTCCATTATTAGACTATATGATACAAAATCAATTAGAAGTACTAAAAAAATATTACTTACATGGCAACCAAGAAGAAATACTACAAGAGTTATCAGAAATGATATCTACTACCTTAGTAGCAACAACTTGGCAAACAGAAGAATTAAAAGAAAAAGAAATTGTTTATCCTTTGTCAAAAAATCAAGCAAAATATCTAGTAGAAGAGTTTTTGCGAGAAATAGATCCAACTCTTACTTGGTTAAATGAATTTTATACCTTAGAAAAATCAAATAGAATAATAGATAATATAACAGACTCTCGCTTAGATAGAAAGCACAAACATCTAACATCTTGGCATCTTTTTTACGCAGGTGAGAAAGAATGGTGTATATATGCTCCTTGGAGGAACACCTTAGAAGATTCTATCAGTTTAGTACATGAGTTTTGCCATTATATCACTTGTAAAGATGAAATTGCATCAAATACCACAGTCTTTCCATTAAGTGAGTTTTCAAGTCTTTTTTTCGAAACCTTAATGTGTGAATTTTTAAAGAAAAAAGAGCTTAAATAGCTCTATATTCGTCCTTTCCTTTGAAAGGATTTTTTTTATCGATGTGATCAGTAAATAAAATTCCATTTAAATGATCAAGTTCATGTTGAAAACAAATAGCAAGTTCTTCACGTCCTCTGACATGAATCTTTCTTCCTTCCATATCATAGGCTTCCATAGTAACTCTAGCATATCTTGGAACAATTCCATCCACTGGTCGATTAACAGAAAGACAACCTTCACCCATTTCAACATAAATTTTCTCAACAGAATTACTAATAATTTTAGGATTAATCAAAACATAAGTTTCAAATTCTCCTTCATCAACCTCATTAACAACAACAAAGTATCTTTTTGGAACCCCTAATTGTATAGCAGACATCCCCATACCTGGTCTTAAATCATATTTTTCTGATAATTCTTCTATTTGTGAATCATGTAAATACTGAATCATTGTATTTATTAATTCTTTATCCTTCTTTGTAAGAGGAAAAGTTACTTCTTTACTAATCATTCGTAAACGTTTATCTTTTTCATCTAAAATATCTTTTGTTCTAAGCATAGTACCACCTCTTTATGCAAGTATAGTTTACCAAAAAATATGGAAAAAGAAAAGAAAAAAATAAAAACGTATAAAAATTATACGCTTTCATTATCTCTAAACTGTAAAACAGCATCCAATCACAATGACTAATAAAATAAATAACACTAAAACGATAGCGTAATTAGAATTATTATTGCCATAGGAATAAGGATAGTATGGCATTTGATTATAATATTGTCCACCACAACCAGTAGACCCATTACCATAATAATACATAAAACAGCCTCCTTTATATAATCTACTATAACGTATGTAAATTGACAAAATTTGTTAATAAAAAGAACCTAGAAAAAACATCCATTTTCAAATTATAAGAAAATATGATATATTATAATATAGAATGGGGAGTGATAGAAACGAAGAAAATCATCAAGTATATCGATAAACCGCTATTAGTTGTCTGCATAATATTATTTGTGATAGGACTAATCATGGTTTTTTCTGCATCAAACGTTACTGCCTATATGACTCATGCCGTAAGCCCATATAATTATTTTATTAAACAAGCTACATTTTTATTAGCAGGCATTATCATGGCTATTATTATGATAAAGTTTACTACGAAAGCATATGGAATGTTTTCCTGGGGACTATTAATTATCATTATTATCAGTTTATTAGCTTTATTAATTATAGGGCAGGCCAAAAACAGAGCTATTTCATGGTATGATTTAGGACCAATCAGTATTCAGCCCAGTGAATTTGCCAAAGTAATAACTATTGTTTGGTTAGCCAGATATTATGAAAAAAACAAACAGTTAACAAGTTATGGAAAAAGTCTATTTCCTCTAGGAATATGTGCCATAATAGCATTACTAATTTTTATTCAACCAGATCTTGGAACTTCTATTATTTATGTAGTAATAGTAGGAGTAATGTTTTTAGCTGCTCCTGTTTTAAAAGAGATTAAGATGAAAACAATTTTTGGTCTACTAGGGTTAGTAGTATTTGCAGGAGTTGTTTTCCTAGGAGCCGGGAAATCCTTATTACAAGAAAGACAACTAGAAAGGTTCGATTTTACAAATCCATGCGATAAATTATTAACGACAGGAAACCAAGTATGTAATTGCTATATCGCGATTAACAATGGTGGACTGACGGGAGTAGGATTAGGAAATTCCACCCAAAAATATCTATACTTACCAGAGCCATACACAGATTTTATTTTTGCAATTATTGTAGAAGAATTAGGAGTAATTTCTGGAATAGGAATATTATTGTTATATATGTTCTTATTATATAGAATTTTAAAAATCGGTAGAGAAAGTCCAACAAACAGAGGAGCATTATTGTGCTATGGTGTAGCAGTGTATATATTCTTACATATTGTAATCAATTTAATGGGAATCTTTGGAATGATGCCAATGACCGGAGTACCATTACCATTCATGAGTTATGGAGGAAGTTTCACAATCTGTTTGATTGCCGCTTTAACAATTGTACAACGAGTAAGTGTAGAAAATGGACTATGTAAAGAAAAGCCTGAGAAAGCAAAGTAGATTGACTTTCTAGGCTTTTTATTATATAATATAGCTCATTAAAAGGAGCAAGGATAAAAAATGAGTAATAAACTAAAAATGCTTCGAGAAACGTTAGTTAAAAATATCACCGACGCCTCTCAAGTTTTTATTGTTGGACATAATACACCTGACTATGATGCCATTGGTTCTGCTCTCGGGGTTGCCACACTATCAAAGGAATTAAACAAAAAAGCATATATTATTGTAAATGATTTAGCACAAGAACTAGACCCTGGTGTATCAAAAGTAATAGAAGACAGCAAAGGGGATTATCACTTTATTGATTTAGAAGAATATCGTACTTTAGCTGATACAGATTCATTATTAGTAACAGTAGATGTAAATAAAAAATATCTAACAGCAGTACAAGAAGATTTGGATAGAGTAGGAAGCATAATAATTATCGATCATCATGGTGAGGATAATCTTTCTATATCTACTCCGTATAAGTTTATAGATGAAACTGCATCTAGTACCTGTGAAATGGTAGCTGGAGTATTACATGCCAAAAAAATACGTTACACAAAAAACATGGCAAACTATTTATTAGCAGGAATTATTTTAGACACCAAGCGTTTCCAAAAAAACACAAGTTCCATGACTTTCGATGTAACAGAAAAATTATGTCGTAACGGGGCAGACTATGATGCAGTTAATAAATTATTTATTTCTAACTTTTTAGAGGACAAACAGATTTATACTTTAATTTTCGGAGAAAAAACCATAATTGAAGAAAATACACCGACGGAAATTACAATTGCCAATACTCATATTCAAGCCTATCCACAATTATTTGGTGAACCAACAGTAGCTTTTGTAGTAAATAGACTTGCACCGCATACAATCTACCGTCGTGACATGTTAGCAAAAACAGCAGACAAAATGCTAGTAAAGTATGCAGACGTGGCTTTTGTATTAGGTTATACAAATGAAAATGATGTAACAATTTGTGCAAGAAGCAAATGTGATATTAATGTTGGAGAGATTTTGAAAAAACTAGATGAGATGGATAATTCTCTATTTCCAATGCAACAAAGCGTAGTAACACCGATTTGCAGTGGTGGCGGAAATAAACACAATGCAGGCGGATGCATTACTACAAGCGATATCTTTTCAGTGGAAAAGTTCTTAATGGATCGAGTATTACAGATGACAACACCTGATGAAGTGCTAGAACAGCCAGAAAGAGTAGAAAAACCAGTGGTATTAGTAAAAAAGCGAGAAGAAGTACCTATAGATACAGAATAAGAAAAGTTCAATAAAAACTTTTCTTTTTTTATCTAATAATAAAAGAGAGGAGGTTTTATGTCATTTCATTATCGCTATAGAAAACAAATTATGATAATAGTAATCACTATCTTAGTAATAACAACAATAATTACAACGACAATCTATTTTTACGAACCAAAAAAAGAACAAAAAATTTCATCTTTAAAAATAAAAAAGACAACAAAAGAATCAAAAAAATCTCAAACCGAACAAGAAAAATTTATGGTAGATATCAA
>CALVYF010000052.1 GCA_944372055.1 uncultured Bacilli bacterium
TCTCCTTTTAAATTGTTTTGTTTCGCTTTGTTACTAGTTTTCGTAACCAATCTACTGGTATTACGGTTGAAGCTAGTAAAATCGTAATTATTAATTCTTTTAAAGATAGGCCGTATGCTCTAAATAAATTTCCACCATAATATATTAAATACAGTTGTACTAAAATAATAAATAAAATAACTAAGATAAACACTTTGTTTTTATTTAAGTCTGCCAGTAAATTTAATCGTGGTGTTCTAGCATTAAAGCAGTTAAATATTCCCATAAATATAAATAGTGCAAAAAATGCTGTCATGATGTATTTGTTTGAAGGGTCGGTTCTATATAGCATTTTTATGATTGGATTTTTCAAAAAGAAAAGGCAAAGTAATGCTGAATAAATTCCCGTAAAAACTATTTCACTATACATATAGGAATTCATTATTTTCTCATTTTTGGGTTTTGGATGTTCTTGCATGTATGATTTTAATGGTGGTTCATAGGAGAACGCGATACCTGCTAAAGTATCCATAATCATATTAATCCATAGCATTTGAATGACTGTTACTGGTGTTTCTATTCCAATAAATGGTCCAACGATTGATAAACTTATTGCGCATAAATTAATGGTTAATTGAAAAACAATAAATTTTCTGATGCTTTTAAATATTGTACGGCCATAAGAAATTGCTTTTGCTATGGATAAAAAATTATCATCCAATATGACAATGTCACTGGCTTCTTTTGCAACCTCTGTTCCGCTTCCCATAGCGAATCCCACATCGGCTTTTTTTAGTGCGGGAGCATCATTTACACCATCCCCTGTCATTCCGACCACTAAATTCTTTTCTTCAGCTAGGCGTACTAATCTACTCTTATCCTGTGGCATACTTCTAGCTACTATCTTTAATCTAGGTAGTATTTCTTTTACTTTATCATCAGAAAACTCTTTTAACTCATCACTTGTTAAAACAATATCTTCCTTATCTTTTATTAGGCCGATTTCTTTTCCTATATTCATTGCTGTTGACTTGTTATCCCCGGTAATCATTACCGTTTGAATTCCGGCTTTTTGGACCAGTTCAATTCCTTCTTTAGCTTCTTCTCTTACTTCATCCTTTATATACATAAGTCCAATTAGTGTTAGTCTTTCTAATCTTTCAGGTGTGTAATTATCATTATAAGCTAGTAAAATTGCTCGTATTCCCTTTTCTGTTTTTTTCTTTATTTCATATGTTATTTTTTCTTTGTTCATTATTATTTCCTTTTGACCATTTTCTTTTATATAGGTTTTACATAAAGGAAGTAGTTTCTCAGGAGCTCCTTTGATATAATTGATTTTTTTACCTATATCTATTACTGCTCCAGAAAATTTGTTTTTGCTATCAAAGGGAATTATTTTTACTTTTTTATATTTTTTACTGTTATCTGATTTAATAAATTCTAATACTGCCCTATCTGTAATATTTCCTCCAATAGGTATATGATTATCATCAAAATTGCTACTATTATTGTATAAACAATTGTTTTTTACATGTTCGTGGAGAAATTTATGTTTTAGCAATTCTTTTTCTGTTTTATATTCTGTTCCATTTCCATCTATAAAACTAATTACTTCTAATTTTCCTTTTGTTAATGTTCCAGTTTTATCAGTAAATAAAATATTTAGACTTCCTGCGGTTTCTATTCCTACCATTTTTCTTACTAAAACATGATTCTTTAGCATTCTTTTCATGTTTGAAGAAAGTACTAAAGTAATCATCATGGGTAACCCTTCTGGAACCGCTACTACTATAATTGTTACACTTAGTGTTAATGCATAAATTAATATATTCATCATTTTGGGAAAATTTGTTATAGTATCCATAATTTGTTCCAAATTAAAAGAATTGGCTATGACTATTTCTGTAAATAGATAAGAAAGGGCTACTAATACCGCACTTATATATCCTATTTTACTAATAAACTTCGCTAATTCTCTTAATCTAATTTTTAAAGGGCTATCTCCTGCTGTTTCTTGAAGTTCTTGACTCATTTTTCCATAGAAGGTTTGATTGCCTACTTCTGTTACTTCCATATATGCTTCTTCTGCATATATTACTGTTCCTCTAAACAGTTTGTCTCCAATTGTTTTTTCTGTTTCTTTTGCTTCTCCATTCATACTTGATTCATCTACTAGTACTGAACCTTCTCTTATAATCCCATCAGCAGGAATTTTATCTCCGGTTTGTAGTAAAACTAAGTCTTTTACCACGATATCATCCATTGATATTTCTTTTATTTCTCCATCTCTTTTTACTTTACATTTTAATTTAGATGATTCTTGTTGAAGTTTCTTAAATGCTTCTTCACTCCCATATTCAGAAACAGTTGAAATTAAAGAAGCTATCATAATAGCAATCACAATTCCTAATGTTTCAAACCAATCAAATTCATGAAACAGAAACACGGTTTTTATTCCTAAGGCAATTAGTAGTATTTTAATAATAGGATCACCTAATGACTCTAAAAATAATTTTCCTATTCCTTTTTGTTTTGTTTTAGTAATTTCATTACTGCCATATTTTTTTCTTTGTTCAATTACTTCTTTATTCGTTAGTCCATTTAACATAAAAGCCTCCTAGCAAAGTGTATGTTAGAAGATTTTTAATTATGACTTTTTATGTTATGATATGAATGAGGCGATTTTATGAAAGAACTAGAATCTTGTTGTTTATGTCCAAGAAATTGTCATATAAATAGATATCAAAAACCTGGAATGTGTGGAGCAACTTCTAAAATGAAAATTGCTCATTATGGATTACATATGTGGGAAGAGCCTATTATTTCAGGAGAATCAGGAAGCGGCACTATTTTCTTTTCATATTGCAATTTAAAGTGTATCTTTTGTCAAAATTATAAAATTAGTACTGGAGGCTATGGAAAGGAAGTATCTAAAGAAAGATTTCAAGATTTATGTTTAGAGTTACAAAAACAAGGGGCCCATAATATTAATTTAGTTACTCCTACTCATTATGTTCCACAAATTGTTGAAACACTACAGGAAATAAAAGGTAAAGCCTTAAAAATACCGGTTGTATATAATACTAGTAGCTACGAGAACGTTGAGACAATAAAAAGTTTGAAAGGAATTGTAGATATATATCTTGCGGATTTAAAATACTATGATAATGATTTAGGAAAAAAGTACTCCCATGTGTCTAATTATTTTAAATATGCTTCTTTAGCTATTAAAGAAATGTTTGATCAGATAGGTGAATTTGTAATCAAAGATGATTTAATGAAAAAGGGAGTCATAGTTCGTATTTTAATATTACCCGGGCATGTAGATGATGCGAAAAGATTAGTTCATTATTTATATGCTGCATATAAAGATAACATTATTATTAGTCTTATGAATCAATACACTCCTCTTAGAAAACTTGGTTATTCTAATTTAAATAGAAAGTTAAATGATAAAGAATATCAAGAAGTAATTAGTTATGCTTTAGATTTGGGTGTGAAATATGCATTTATACAAGAAGGAGCAACACAAAGTGAAAGTTTTATACCAAACTTTAATTGTTCTGATATATAATATAGATAGGAGGCTGTTATGAAAAATTATAGAATTAATCCAGATAAAAAATATGTTTCAGCAATTATAGAAGGCTTAGAAAAGAAAAATGGACATTGTCCATGTAGAGTTAATGTTGATGATACTACTTTGTGTCCTTGTGATGAATTTGTAAATGATGGAATATGTAAATGTAAATTGTATATTCCAATGGATGAAGCGGAAGAAAAATTAAAAAAATTAGCAGAAAAAGAAGATAAATAGATTTGTGAAAATCTGATGAAATTTCTTCTTTTTTATTAGTAATTACTGTTTTTCATAGTGCTTTTGATAAATTTATGCTATAGTTATATAGGAGGTAGTAAGAATGAAAAAATTAAAGTTTCTATTTGTTATGTTAATTGGAATTTTATTGGTACCATGTACTGTTTTTGCTAAAGATAATAAACCAGTTAATGTTTATTTCTTTTATGGAAACGGATGTTCTTATTGTGCTGCTGCCGAAGAGTTCTTTGATAGCATAGAAGATGAACTAGGCAATCAGTTCAATTTGGTTATGTATGAAACCTGGTATGACACTGATAATGTTGATTTAATGAATGAAGTTGCAGATATCAGAAAAGAAGAACCACAAGGTGTCCCTTATATTATTATTGGTAATCAATCATGGGAAGGATATATGTCTTCTTATGATGATGAGATCATGGATAAAATTAAATCTGAATATAAAAAAGATGTTGATAATCGTTATGATGTTATGAGTTATGTAGAGTCTGTCAATGGAAAAAAAGAAGAGAATTATGCAGCTGATATTGCTGTTGTGATTGCGATTATTTTAGTAGTAGCAGGTATAGGATTTGGTATTTGGTATGCTAGAGGAAAAGCTAATGAAAAATAGGTAATATTGTTATCTATTTTTTTATTTTATGTGTTATACTTTTTTAGAAGGTGGTGAATTTATGGATATCAATCTATTGGTGGACGCTATGTTAACGAGTAATGAACGAACAATCTCTATGCTTGGAAACCAAGCAAATAATAATGAAATTACAGACCTTGTTCGTGCTAGAATTTCTTCTTTGCCGGCGGAAGATCAAGTAATAATTTCTAGGAGATTAGAACAAATCTTAGAAGATTGCTATTTCGATATCACTTCGAATCTTGATAAACTATCTGAAGAAGAATTATTTTATTTAAAAGAAAGTTTAATTTATTATATTGGAAGAATTTCTATGCCTAATATTGATTTATTAAAGAAAATTTATGCAGTTGAAGAAAATAAACATTTATTATTGAATATTGCATTTTCTAGTTTAAGTACTGGAGATGAAGAGATTGAAACTAATTTTATTTCTAGAATTAAACCTGGCAATGAATATGATACTTTAATTCGTTCTTGGACGATGGCTTTTTTTGCTAATTCAGATGAACCTTATTCCTATGTTGACACCGGGAAGGATGACTGGTCTTTAGCTAAAATAGCGAGGCTTAAGCGTCTTTCTGTCAATGACCCTAATCACCCTAAGTTTGCTAAAGCAAAAGCATTCCGATGGCTTGATCTTGTTGTTATAGATTTATTCTTAGAAAATCGTGGAGCTTTTGCTATGTCAGCGGATGATTATAAAATAGTTTCTGAGACTGATATCATGTTGGATGGATACTCTAAGAATAAAGTCAAACAATTAACTTTATTAAAATCTCAAATTGATCATATGAATCCTTATCAAACAACTGCTAGAAAATAGCAGTTTTTTGTTGACTTTTTTCATGGTTGATTGTACAACTGTATTAATCAATTAATACAAAGGAGGAGTTTATGGAATTTGAATTTGATGATGATATACCAATTTATAAGCAACTGGTAGAAAAACTCAAATTAGAAATAGTCCTAGGAAACTTTAAATCTGGTGAGAAGCTCCCTTCTGTTAGAGAATTGTCATCTATGATTCTAGTAAATCCTAATACTATTCAGCGCTCTCTTTCAGAACTTGAACAAGATGGGTTAATTTATACCAAGCGAACATCTGGAAAATTTGTTACAGAAGATGAGAATATCATTCATCAAGTAAAAAAAGAGTTAGCAACAAAAAAAATAGATAACTTTATTAATGATATGAATACACTAGGATTGAATAAAAATGAAGTTATAAAATTATTAGAAGAAAGGAAAACACATAATGGAATTAATTGAATTTAAAAATTTGTCAAAAAATTATGGTACAAAACAGGCCTTAATTGACATTAATCTTAAGATTGAAAAAGGAAAAATATATGGTCTACTTGGTCCTAATGGTAGTGGTAAAACAACACTCATTAAAATCATTAATGATTTGTTGCAACCTTCTAGTGGGGAAATTTTGATTAAAGGAAAAGAACCTGGTATCGAAAGTAAAAAAATAATTTCTTATCTACCAGAGAGAACCTATTTAAATATGAATATGAAAGTATCTGAATTAATTCAGTTTTTTAAAGATTTCTATCAAGATTTTGATGAAAAGAAAGCTTTAAAATTATTGGGGAAATTAAAAATTAATGAAAATGATAAGTTAAAGAATATGTCTAAAGGAACAAAAGAAAAAGTACAGCTTGTCATGGTTATGAGTCGAAAAGCAGACTTATATATTCTTGATGAACCTATTGGTGGTGTTGACCCTGCTAGTCGTGATTATATTTTGGATACTATTCTTACTAATTTTAATGAAGGTTCATCTATCATTATTTGTACCCATTTGATTGCAGATATTGAAAAAATTTTGGATCAAGTTATTTTTATTAATCAGGGTAAAATTGTTTTGAATGAAGATGCTGATACAATTCGTAAAAATAAAAAAACAACGATTGATAAGTTGTTTAGGGAGGAATTTAAATGCTAACGAAACTATTAAAATATGATTTTAAATCT
>CALVYF010000053.1 GCA_944372055.1 uncultured Bacilli bacterium
TGCTTATTTTCAAGTGGAGTATTTCCTTTATCAATAACTACATAACTAACAAAGTATAATACTTCTTCCAAATCTCTAGGACTCATATCAAGAACTAATCCCATACGAGAAGGAACACCCTTAAAGAACCAAATGTGAGAGACAGGAGTTGCTAACTCAATATGTCCCATACGTTCACGACGAACTTTAGAACGAGTAACTTCAACTCCACAACGATCACATACAATGTTTTTATAACGAACTCTCTTATATTTACCACAAGCACATTCAAAATCCTTTGTAGGTCCAAAAATCTTTTCACAGAATAATCCATCACGTTCAGGACGAAGAGTACGGTAATTAATAGTTTCAGGCTTCTTTACTTCTCCATAAGACCATTCACGAATTTTTTCAGGTGAAGCGATTCCAATTTTTAATGCGTCAAACTTATTTACTTCTATCATTAAAGATCAGCTCCTTCCTCAAAATCTTCTTCCATTTCTAAGTCTTCTTCTAATTCTTCTTCAAAGTCAACGTCTTCCTCTTCTTCATCTGTCTCTTCATACTCATCATCAGGCGAAGAAATTGGAACAGCCGGAGACTTATCGATTTCATCAATATTTAATTTTGTATCTTCTTTATCTTCTGCTTCTTCTATTTCTTTTAACTCTAGTATTTTTCCATCATCATCAATAATTGAAATATCTAAACCTAAAGCTTGGAATTCCTTCATAAGGACTCTGAATGATTCAGGAACTCCAGCATGATCAATTTCTTGACCTTTAATAATTGATTCATACACTTTAACACGACCAACAACATCATCGGATTTAGTAGTCATCATCTCTTGCAATGTATGAGCAGCACCATAAGCATATAATGCCCAAACTTCCATCTCTCCAAATCTTTGTCCACCAAATTGAGCTTTACCTCCAAGTGGTTGTTGTGTAACTAAAGAATATGGACCAGTAGAACGAGCATGAAGCTTATCATCAACCATGTGATGAAGTTTAATCATATACATAACACCAACGGCGATACGATTATCAAAAGCTTCACCAGTACGTCCATCATAAAGAACGGTTTTACCATCCTCATCCATACCTGCTTCTTTCATCATAGCTTGAATATCATCAATATGAGCACCATCAAATACTGGAGTAGCAATATGAACGCCTAACTTCTTAGCAGCCATACCCATATGAATTTCAAGAATTTGTCCTAAATTCATACGAGAAGGAACACCTTGTGGATTTAACATAATATCAACTGGTGTACCATCTGGCATATATGGCATATCTTCTTGAGGTAAGATAAGTGAAATAACACCCTTATTACCATGACGTCCAGACATTTTATCTCCAACTTGAATCTTACGTTTTTGAATGATGTAAACACGAATTACTTTGCTAACACCAGCTGGTAATTCATCATTATCTTTACGAGAATAAATTTTAATATCATGAACAACACCATCTCCACCATGTGGAACACGAAGTGAAGTATCACGAACTTCTCGAGTTTTCTCTCCGAAAATTGCATGTAATAATTTTTCTTCTGAAGTAAGTTCTGCCATACCTTTAGGAGTAACTTTACCAACTAAGATATCTCCTTCTTTTACTTCAGTACCTATGGTAATAATACCATTTTCATCTAAGTTACGACGGGCTTCTTCGCTAACATTAGGAATATCACGAGTAATTTCCTCAGGTCCCAATTTAGTTTCACGACATTGCATCTCATAATCTTCAAGATGAAGTGAAGTGAATTTATCATCTTTTACTAAATTTTCATTTAAAATTACCGCATCTTCATAGTTATAACCATTAAATGTCATGAAAGCAACGGTCATGTTCTTACCTAAAGCAAGTTCACCTTTATCAGTAGAATTACCATCAGCTAAAACTGTAACACCAGCTTTTACTTTATCTCCTACATGAACAATTGGTTTCTGATGTGAACAAATACTAGAGTTAGCAAGTTCAAAGTTAGCTAAACGATAAGTATCTTTACCATTTTTAGTTTTAACAACAATTTTTCTAGCATCAACATATTCTACAACACCATCAGCTTTACAAATAATTTCAACTCCAGAATCTTTAGCCGCAATAAACTCAACGCCTGTACCAACAAATGGAGCTTCAGTTTTAATTAAAGGCATAGCCTGACGTTGCATGTTAGCACCCATCAATGCACGAGTAGCATCATCATGCTCCAAGAATGGAATACAACTAGTAGTAACAGATACAACTTGTTGTGGACTAACATCAATATAATCTACTTGCTCTGGTTTAGCTAAAATGTTGTCCCCACGGAAACGTGCATTAACCATATCATCAGTAATAACATTATCTTCGTTAGTACCAACAGTAGATTGTGAAATAATATAATCAAGTTCTTCATCTGCAGTTAAATATACAACTTCATCTGTAATCTTTTTATCTACCACTTTACGATATGGAGTCATAATAAATCCATATTCATCGATTTTTGCATAACTTGCAAGTGAAGTAATAAGTCCGATATTAGGTCCTTCAGGAGATTCAATAGGACAAATACGTCCATAGTGAGAAGCATTAACGTCACGTACTTCTACACCGGCACGATCTCTAGACAATCCACCAGGTCCTAAAGCTGATAAACGACGTTTATTAGTAAGTTCTGCAATAGGGTTAGTTTGATCCATAAATTGAGATAATTGAGAACTACCAAAGAATTCTTTCATAGCTGCAGTAACAGGACGAATATTGATTAAAGTCTTAGGAGTAACTTCTTCCATCTCTTGAGTAGTCATACGCTCACGGATTACTCTTTCCATACGAGAAACACCAATTCTAAATTGATTTTGTAAAAGTTCCCCAACTTGACGAATACGTCTATTTCCTAAATGATCGATTTCATCATAATTACCAACACCATGTAATAAATTTAAGTAATAAGAAACAGAAGCATAAACATCAGAAATAGTTAATCTCTTAACATCAATACTTTGATCATTACCAATAACAATAAGTTTTTTCTTCTTATCAGTAGGATCAACAATCTTAATTACTTGTACTTTATTATAAGTATCTAATTCATCATTGACTGTAACTTCTTGTAGTCCAAATCCTGCATTCAATGCAGCTTTTAACACATCTAAGTTAGCCTTAGTAATTTGAGTTCCTTTCTCAAGAACAATAACACCATCTTGATTGCAAACATCCTCAGCCAATGTTTGATTTAATAAACGATCAGCTACATTAAGTTTACGATTAAATTTGTAACGTCCAACTCTTGCCAAATCATATCTAAATTCATCAAAAAATCTAGTAATAATCTGGTTTTTAGATGAGTCCAATGTAGCAGGCTCACCAGGTCTTAATTTTTCATAAATTTCAATTAAAGCTTCATCTGTATTCTTAGTAGAATCTTTAGCAATAGTATTTTTTAGATAATCATCTTCACCAAACATAGATAGAATTTGATCATCACTAGAAAGACCAAAAGCACGAAGTAAAGTAGTTAAAGTTACTTTTCTAGTACGATCGATTCTAACATATAAGACATCTCTTGCATCCACTTCAAACTCAAGCCAAGTACCACGAGTTGGAATAATTTGAGATGTAATTAATTCACGTCCATTTTTATCAACTTCACGATTAAAGTAAACACTAGGAGAACGAACCAATTGAGAGACAATAACACGTTCTGCACCATTGATAACAAAAGTTCCACTTTCAGTCATCATAGGCATATCACCCATAAAGATTTCTTGCTCTTTTACTTCTCCTGTCTCGCGATTTAAAAGACGTACTTCTACTCGTAGTGGTGCTGAATAAGTAGTTTCTCTGTCCTTGCTTTCCTTGATAGAATAACGTGGTTCATCAAAATGATAATCTCCAAATTCAAGCGATAAAGTTCCAGAGAAATTTTCTACTGGAAATAAATCTTCAAACACTTCTTTAATACCAAAATTGATGAATTTTTCATAAGATTTTTTTTGGATTTCTAACAAATCTTTTAACTCATAAGTATTTCTAATACGTGAGAAATTTCTTCTTTCTCGATAGTCGCCATATTTTACATTTTTATAAGCCACTGAATTCACCCCTAACACTAATTTTTTTAAAGAAAATACCAATAACAAAATATATTGCCAATTTATATTAATAGCACAACGTTGACAATAAGTCAATTATAAATGGCACTGAATAATGAAAAAGCCTTTCTTTTTTTCTAATACCTTAACAGTATAAACTTTTTCTAAGTCGACAATTAGCGATTTAGCACCTTGCTCTTTTCTTATAACTAAATAAAGATTACCGCCATCTTCCAAATAGTTTCTAGCATTCATCACTATGTCATAAACAATTTTCTTACCAGCCCTTATTGGAGGATTAGTAATAATTGTAGAATACTTCCCTGAAATATTACTATAACAATTACTTTCAAAAATGGACACTAAATCAGAAACACCGTTTAATTTAGCATTTCTTTTTGAAAGATGCAAAGCACGATGATTAACATCGACCATGTCTACCCTATGAGAAGTTACTCTAGCCAATACGATACCAAAAACTCCATAACCACATCCCATATCCAGAATTTTGCCTCCAACCTCTTCTCGCGGGATTACTTCAAGAAGAAGTCTACTGCCAAAATCCAAACCGTCTTTTGAAAACACACCATTATCTGTTAGAAATTTAAAATGGTTTCCTAAAACTACACAAGTAGTCTCTTTAATATCACTAGGTAATTGCTCGTTTGTAAAATAATGCCCCATCTTATCCCCTCTAAACAAAAAAGAAGGAGAAAACTTTTAAATTTCGATAAGTTTTCTCCCTTTCGTAAACATATAATACATGAATTGTTTTAATTTGTCAAACATTTTTTTATTTTTTGACGAAATTTTACTTTGAAATCACAAATTTTATAAAATTATGATTTATTGCTACTCATTTTTTTCTCAAAAACAACCGAAGATGCTTCTTTTTTATTCAAAATAGCACTAACTCTTTCTTGAGCATCTAAAATTTCCTCTACTAATGCAGAAGATGTGAGTATTGGACTTCCTACATACCTATCCATAAGATTATTTAATTTCATCTGAGCAGCGCTTAATTCTTAATCATAACTTGTATTATCCATATATATTCTCCTTTGCCAAAAAGAAGGAAAAAATTCTTTTAAATTTCGATAAGTTTTCTTCTTTTCGCAAAGATATAATACAGAAAACATTTTAATTTGTCAAATATTTGTCGTTTTCCACAAAATTTTACTAATTTTTTAATTCTTTATTTACTTATAATAATTATTTAAAATTCTTTCTAAAAAATTCCATGGACCAACCTTTTCTGTAATGCTTTTATAATTATCATGAACCATATCCATAATTTCCTCCATAGTAAAAAAGCGAACTTCTGAAACCTCTTCCTTTTGGAGTTTAATTTCGGATAAATCTATATTTTTAGTAATAATATAGCATTCATTAAAATGTTTATTAACAATATCCTTATGAGTATCTATAGAAGTAGAACCAACTAAATATTTAATATCAAAATCATCAATATCAATGCCAAATTCTTCTTTAGTCTCTCTAATTAAAGCTTCTCTACCAAATTCTCCTGCTAAAACATGTCCACCAATAGTAACATCCCATTTATTAGGCCACTGCTTTTTATTAGAACTTCGTTTTTGCAACAATATTTCCTTTTTGTCATTAATAATGAAAGCATACACAGCCCGATGCCATAAGCCATTCTTATGACATTCTTCTCTAGTAGAAGTTTTACCAGTAAACTCTCCCCATTCATTTAACACATCAAATTCTTCTTTCATAACTACTC
>CALVYF010000054.1 GCA_944372055.1 uncultured Bacilli bacterium
TCTACTGCAGGTGCCACTGGAGCATCCATCACTGGAGCAGCTGGCTCTACTGCAGGTGCCGCTGGAGCATCCATCACTGGAGCAGCTGGCTCTACTGCAGGTGCCACTGGAGCATCCATCACTGGAGCAGTTGGTTCTACTGCAGGTACCGCTGGAACATCCATCACTGGAGCAGCTGGCTCTACTGCAGGTGCCGCTGGAACATCCATCACTGGAGCAGTTGGCTCTACTGCAGGTGCCGCTGGAACATCCATCACTGGAGCAGTTGGTTCTACTGCAGGTGCCGCTGGAACATCCATCACTGGAGCAGTTGGTTCTACTGCAGGTACCGCTGGTGTTCCCATTGATTGTTGCATTTCTGGAGTTACCTGTACTGTTGGTGTTGCCATTGGATCTACTGGCATCACTGAATCAGTGACTGGCATTGACATAACATTATTCATATTTGCATTTGAATCTACAGCTTGTTCTGTTCCAACTGGAGCCGGAATATCCATAATTGTTCCTGCAGACATAGCTGGAGAATTCATCTCAGGTACTGCTTCATTACTATTTACTGTTGGTGCTACTGGAACCTCAGGTGGGGTTGCAGCGGTAGCTTGTGCAGATTCAGTAGCTACAGCAGTATCATTTTTCTCTTTCTTTTTTCTTCCTGTTACAATTAAAATAATTAGAGCTATTAATAATAATAAAACTCCTCCAGTAATTAATAATCCTGGTATTGATAAAAACCAATCTAGGCTAAAATTCATATGATATCGACTCCCTCTACTTTTTATTCTAATATTATGATAACAAAAAAAATTTGCAATTGCAAACATTTTATCTATTGTACATATTTTGACACTGTAAATTCTGTCCAATGATCGATTTTCGGTGGTAATAGCTGAAATACCATTTGTTCTTTCGTGGTTGGGTGGGTAAATTCTAATTGATAAGCATAAAGAGCAATTTGTGTCCTATCTTCTTTTCCATAGCGTTGATCCCCGCATAATGGATGATGGTGACTAGCAAATTGTACTCTAATTTGGTGGTGTCTTCCTGTTTTTAACGAAACCTTTACTAAAGTTTTATTTTTTTCTTCATCCCTTTCTAACACTTCATAATCTAAGATAGCTTCTTTTCCATCCTTGCTAACAACACTATTTCCGTTAGAAAGACGTTTTATTTTGTCGTGATACGTTCCCTTTTCTTCTGTAATTATTCCATTTACAATTGCTAGGTAGTATTTTTTTATTTTATGGTCTACTATTTCCTGTGATAATCTGGACGCTGCCTTTGAAGTTTTTGCAAAGACCATGACTCCTCCTACTGGCCTGTCTAATCGATGAACTAGTCCTACATAAACATTTCCTGGCTTATGATATTTTTCTTTTATATACTCTTTTACTAATGTTAATAAGTCTTTATCTTTTGTATTATCTCCTTGACTTAACATATTCATTGGCTTTTCTACTACTAGTACGTGATTATCTTCATATAGAACATTAATTTTCATCGTCTTTTTCCCATCTTCCATAAATTCCACAAGGTAAAACCAAATCGTCTTGTGTTCCTTTTAATCCTATTTCTCCACAGGTGATTTTTCCTTTTTTATGTTTGTCCACAGTAAGTGTTAAAATGTTTTTTAATACTGTTGATGATAAACCTGTTGTATATGAGTTAATTAAAAAGAACAAAGGATTTTCTGACAATATTTCAGTACATAGTGATACCAAATAGTTTAGATTTTTTTCAATATCCCATATTTCTTTGTTAGCTCCTCTTCCATAACTTGGAGGATCCATGATAATTGCATCATATTGATTACCACGTCTAATTTCTCGCTTGACAAATTTTATTACATCATCTACTAGATATCTTATTTCTGCTTGCTCATAGCCACTGTCTTTTACATTTTCTTTACACCAGTCTACCATACCACGAGAAGCATCTACATGAGTTACTGCAGCACCTGCCGAAAGACAAGCAACTGTTGCTCCTCCAGTATACGCAAATAAATTTAATACTTTTATTTTACGATTTTCTTTCTTTATTTTTTCTATCATAAAATCCCAATTTGCCGCTTGTTCCGGAAATAGTCCGGTGTGTTTAAATCCCATTTGTTTTATATTAAATGTTAATTTTTCGTAATTTATTTTCCATGATAGGGGCATTGGTTTTAAATTTTCCCAAGAACCGCCCCCTTTATTACTTCTATGATATACTGCATGAATCTTAGAATGATATTTTTCTAGTAAGTCTCCTTCGTCCCAGATAACTTGAGGATCTGGTCTTAATAAATAAATATCACCCCAGCGTTCTAACTTTTGTCCTCGTGATGTAGCAATCAACTCATAATCTTTCCAATTTTCAGCAATTTTCATAATGTCACCTCTTGTTATAAAATTTCTACATTATTTTTCTCCAATATTTTTCTTAGCTTTTCTTCTATTTGATCTTTGGTAAATGGTTTGGATATATAATCTGTAAATCCTTCTTTTAAATATTTTTCTTCTGAACCAGCAATAGCGTCGGCAGTTACTGCAATTACTGGTACTGTAATGTCTTCTATTTTTCTTAACTCTTTTAAGGCTGTCACTCCATCCATCTCTGGCATCATAATATCCATTAAGATAGCATCATAACGTTGCCCTGCTTTTATTCTGTCTATACATTCTTGTCCACTATAACACTCATCCATATCAGCGCCAAGTGCATCTAAACTTTTTCTAGCCACTTTTATATTTAATTTATTGTCATCCACTACTAGTATTTTTTTACCTTTGATATCTATCTTTTTATTTGCTGTTGGTAACTCTGTTTCTGTATTCTTTATCTTTACTTTCTGCTTTATTTTTTGGGGAATCTGTACCATAAAAATAGAACCTTCTTTATATCTACTTTCTACATTTATTTTCCCACTCATTAAGTCTACTAATTTTTTTGTAATTGCTAAACCAAGTCCTGTTCCTTCTACTGTTGTATTTCTTTCTATATCTAGTCTTTCAAACTTAGTAAATAATTTATTAATGTTTTCTGCTTTTATTCCTCTACCACTGTCTCTTACAGTAATAATCAATAAACAATCATCTTCTTTATTTATACATCTTGCATTTAATTCTACAAAGCCTTCTTCTGTATACTTTATTGCATTCGATAATAAATTGTTTATAATTTGTTTTATATGAATTTTATCTCCTATTAAAAGATATGGAATATCATCTGCAATTCGAATGCAGTAATCAATTGGTTTAGTTCCTATTCTTGTTTGTTCTACTCTACCTATTGTTTCAATTTCTTCTTTTGGATTATAAGTCACTTCTGTGATTTTTAGTTTATTATTTTCTATTTTGTTAATGTCCATAATATTACCGACAATTTCTAATAGTGTTTTTGATGCTGATACGATATCTTCCAAATCTTCTTTTATACTTTCTGGACATTCTTTATTATCTCTGGCATCTTCTGATAATCCCACAATTGCATTTAGCGGGGTACGAATTTCGTGGGACATACTTGATAAAAAGTCGCTTTTGGCACGATTCGCACGTTCTGCTTCCTCTTTTGCTGAATTTAATTTCTGAATCATTTTTGCATCTGGATTCTCTATCGTAAAATACATTAAATAACATAATAGACTTAATATTAAATCATATATATTAAATTGTGGATGAAATAAAACGAAAATACCAAGTAAAAAGATTACAGGAATAATAAAGTAAATAGCATAATACCTTTTATCATACTTTTTAATATTTAATAGTGCTACTATAAGAGCAATCAATAAATCTATAAAAACAAGGGCAAAAGTAAAAGTAACTGATGAACCTTCACCGCTGGTTATTCCGCCCACCTGATATACATTAAATTCTAATAAAAATATAATCATACCTATTATGATGTAGGAAATATAATTAATAATCTTGTTTCTTTTAAATTTATCCCTATATTTTGGAAAACTGATATACAAAATATAGGATAAGATATTGGTTGTAATTATTACAATAAATAATGATCCTAATTTATTGATATTGGAAAATACAATTGCAAATTCTTCTGTAATATGACCTTGAGCAAAAATGCTAGCTAAATAGTGTGAAATAAAATTCGTTGAATTTACTAATAATGTAAATATTAAAATATTTTTGTAATAATAGTTTTCTTCTAAATCTATTTTCTTTTTTGTAAAAAATATTATGAAAATTAGTATTGTAAAGATTAAACAAACAAATGGTATTTGAAACTCTATCATGACATGCCACCTCTTATTATATATTAATAAAATTTATTTATTTTGGCAATGCATTCTGAATTTATTTGTTTACTTTTAACTTTTTTAATTGTTTAGCATGTTCTTCCATGACATGCGGGATATTTTTATTTTCTAAATCTTTTGCTAATTCTACCCAACCACTTTGATCAAAGCCAACCTCTTTTCCAGATAACGCTAAAGCTGCTATATCTTCTACTACTCTTTTATACTCTTCCTCTTGCGGAATTTTTTTCGTTTGGAATTCTCCTGCAAAATCATCCTTCTCATTCCAATGAAGCTTCTCAAAGGAATCACGTACTTTCAACGTTCTAAGATAAGCTTCTATATCTTTATATTTTTTTCTTTCTAATGGCTGATCATGTCTCAATAGAATATTCATTACTCCTGATGCCATACCATCTCTCAGTTGTGCAGTTATCGCTTTTATTTTTTTCTTGGTATATTCTTGTACTGATAAATTTCCTTTTAATGCTTGATATTTTTTATCTAGTTCTTCATTTAAAGCATTTATATCTATAGGATTACTTACATCTACAAATGATACATTTTGATTAATATCTCTGACTAGACTTACTAAGACTATTTTGCGATTCGTGTTTAAGGCCATATTTACTGGTCCATCAAATAAGTGATTAACTAGCTTATTAGGATCTAAGTTATGTGAAGCTTCAGGAAATATTAAAATACTATTTGTTTTTAATACTCGATCAGCTTTAGGGATTACAGATGCTCTCTCTTCTTCTTTGGAAATATCAAAAGGAATAGTCCCATTTAACCAGACTAAATACCCATCTGCTTCTTCTCGTAAGGTCTTTACTGACCCAAGGACTAAATAAGCATTTCTATCTAATACATTTAAAATTGTTTCTATATCTTCTGGACAAGTGTGATTACAGACAAATATATATGGCTCACCCTTATTTAGCTTTGGATATCTTTCCACAATTACATTATGTTTTTTTTCTTCCCATGGATAATATGATAGTGGGATTTTATTTTCTGAAAGATTAGCAAAATATTCTTCGTCCGATAAAACCGATGGAGTTGTTGGTTTTATGACATGAATTCCACATAACTCATGGGCTACTAACTTGTAGGGAATATCACATTTTCTTCTTAAAAATAAGCCTATATCAGAAGTAAAGTGCTTTACATCTTTCTTGTTTAAATTACTTATAAATGGGTTTTTTCTTCTTTTTTCTTTTAATTCTTCCATAGTTTCTCCTTTTATTCTATAATAATTACACCTATAATTTCTTAGTGCTTTATTTTATCATATTTCTTTATAAAAGTCAAAAAAAAGCCTTATCTATGATGTGAAACCTGTTTAGTAGACACCCAAAAAAAGACTAGGATATTAAAAAGAGAAAAGTGAAATGTTACTTTTCT
>CALVYF010000055.1 GCA_944372055.1 uncultured Bacilli bacterium
TTGGTATTGATAATCCTGATGTTGATGTTAGAGCAACTAATATTAAATGTTCTAGTAAAGGAACTGAATTTGATGTTGTTTTCCCTAATGATAAGAAAAAATATCATTTTGAAACTAAATTATTAGGAGATCATAACGTATATAACATTTTAGCTGGTCTTGCTTTTGGATATGAATTTGATATTTCTATTAAAGATTTACAACAAGCAGTTAAAGGTGTTAAACCGGTAGAACATCGTTTAGAGTTAAAACGTTTAAATAACTTCTATCAAATTGATGATGCCTATAATTCTAATCCAATTGGTGCAGCTAATGCTGTTAAGGTATTAGGAATGATGCCTGGTGTTAAAGTTGTTGTAACTCCAGGTATGATTGAACTTGGTGAAAAAGAAGATGAATATAATAAAACATTTGGTGAACAAATTGCGGAAGTGGCTGATTATGCTGTATTAATTGGAGAACATAGAACAAAACCAATTAAAGAAGGGTTACTTGCTAAAGGATTTGATAAAGAAAAAATAGTTGTATTTAATGATGTTCGTGATGCATATCCTTTTATTGGAGAATTAGCAAAGAAAAAAGAAGTTTATGCATTATTTGAGAATGATTTACCAGATACATATAATGAATAGGAGATGGTTTTTATGAAAATTAAAGTAGGTGTAATTTTTGGTGGAAAAACAGTAGAACATGAAGTTAGTATTATTACGGCTTTACAGGCAATGAATAAAATGGATCGTGAAAAATATGATATTATTCCTATTTATATTACTAAGAGCGGAGAATGGTATACAGGATCTATGTTAAGTGATATAGAGGTTTATCAAGATTTGGGATTAATAAAGAAGTATGCCACTAATGTTATTTTATGTAAAAAAGATGGAGCATTTGTTTTACAGAGTAAGGGTTTATTTAAAAAAGTTGTTACAGAACTTGATATTGCTTTTCCTATGACTCATGGTACAAATGTTGAAGATGGTGTTTTACAAGGATATTTACAAACTGTTGGTATTCCTTATGTTGGACCTAATGTATATGCTGCTGCTGTTGGACAAGATAAGGCTTATATGCGTGATATTTTTAAAGCTAATAATCTTCCAATTCCAGAGTATGTTTGGTTTTATGATAGTGAATATAGAGAAAATGATGAGGATATTCTTAAGAAAATTGAAAAAATTAAATATCCAGTTATTGTTAAACCCGCTACTACTGGTAGTAGTGTAGGAATCGGTATTTCTAATAATCGTGAAGAATTAGTTAAGAATATTGAAGAAGCAATGCAATATGATAGTAAGATCGTTGTTGAAGAAGTTATTTCTCCTTTAACTGAAGTTAATGTTTCAGTTTTAGGTAATTATGAACATCAAGAGCTTAGTGCTATTGAAGAAGTTTTTTCTAAACATAAATTCTTAACTTATGAAGATAAATATATTGGTAGTGGAAAAGTAAAAGGTAAATTAGGTGCTAAATTTGCTCCTGTGAAAGGTTCTAAGGGAATGGCTTCTGCAGATCGTAAGATACCTGCCGATTTAGATGAAAAAGTAGCTCTAGAAGTAAAAAAATTAGCAGTTAAGGCATTTAAAGTGTTGGGTAGTAGTGGAGCTACTCGTGTAGATATGTTAGTTAATGAGAAAACAAATAAGGTTTATGTTAATGAAATTAATTCTATTCCTGGATGTTTAGCTTTCTATTTATGGGAACCAACGGGAAAACATTATACAGAGTTACTTGATGATATGATTAATGTAGCAATTAAAGATTATAAGAAACGTGAAAGTAAAACACATAGCTTTGATACTAATATTTTACAAGGATTTGTTGCTCAAGGTGGTATTAAAGGATTAAAAGGTACGAAAGGGAAGTTGCAATAACTTCCTTTTTTCTTTATGAAAAAGTTTTTGTTATTACTTCGTAGTGAAAATACTGAGGAAGAAAATAATTTGTATATCAAAGCTATTACTGAATATGGGGGAGAAGTACTTTTTGCGTGCGATACCGATACTAAAGAAGTGTTATTATCCGTTTTAGAACATGTGGAAGGAATTTTGCTACCTGGCGGATATACTGTTGGAAATTGGGATTATTTTTTAATTGGTTATGCGGTTTCTCATCATTTGAAACTATTAGGTATTTGCCAAGGAATGCAATCGATGGCTCTTTGGCAGAGTAGGGATTATTTGATTCCTATTGGTAGTGATTTGCATCATCAAAAAGAAGGTTATGTTCATTCGGTGGTGTTAGAGGATAGTAGGCTAAAGCAAATTCTTGGAATGCACTCTATTTATGTAAATTCTTATCATTATCAAACAGTGAAGAATAGTTGTTGTTTTAGGGTTGTTGGGAAATCTTATGATGGTCTTATTGAAGCTGTAGAAAATAGTAATCATATTTTTCAAATTGGTGTAGAATGGCACCCTGAGAGAATGTTAGAATATGATTCATGTAGTAGAAAGTTATTTTCTTATTTTGTTTCTTGTTGAGGATTAATTTTGCTTGTCTTATAAAAGGGTAAAATTTTGTTAGGAGATTTTTATGAATCAACCTTATTTTTATAATGGTGATAATATTGTTGTTACTGATAAAAATGGAAAAATGATAGTAAGAGATAATTATAATTATGTTATTAAAGAGTTACATTTAGAAAATTTTTCAGAATATTGTGATTATTATATTACAGAATTACATTTAAAAAGTGAAGATTTACGTAATCGTAGAGAAAATGCTAAAGTGATGGCAAAGTGGTCTTTAGGAGCGGCTTTGTTCTCTGTTCCTGTTTATTTTTTATGTAGTACTTTATTATTAAGCAGTTCTTTATTTTCTTCTTTTATTGGTGCAGCTGGTATTTTCTATGGAGACTTTTATTATTAAAGTGGAATTTAGCACTAAAGAAGAAAATTGATTCTACAGATTAAAAAAATTTTTTCTAAAATGGCGAAAGAATTGGATAATGAAGCTAAAAAAGATATTTCGAAGGAAAAGTAAGTGAAAAGAAATCTAAAACTCGGGGAGGGATAAACCTATTTATAATGGAGTTCCTGGTCAATAATTAGAAGATGCTAGTGTGATACTTGACTTTATCGATGATGCACCTATGTCTATTTCTATGTTTTATGATATCTGGTAGTTTAACTGAATTGTTATATACTCATGGATATATACCAAACCAAGCATAACTTTTAACTAGATATTATTCTAATGCCGTAGTTCTAGAGAGTACTTTAAGTAATGGATTTTTAAAAAACGAGTGAAAATAAAAAGTTATGAGGTTTCATAACTTTTTATTATATATATGATATTGTAATGCTTCCGGTCTGTCCTGCTTTTGCTTTTATCAATTTCTTTCCTGAATTTATTGGTCTTGATTCTGAATTTGTTCCATAGCAAATTATTTCTTGATAGTCATTTTTATTGCCATTGATTCCTAAGAAAGTTATTCCATTTATTGTTTCAGTGTTAATATTATCACTAGTTAACTCTTCTATGATTATATCTCCTGTTGCTGACCAAGTATTTATTTTTTGTGCTTTGATACTTTTTCCATAAATATTTCCACCAGTACTCATCATAGATAATTTTTCTGCAACTAGTGCATTATTTAGGCTAATATCTCCACATTTTGCACTATTTATAGTACCGTTTATTGTTTGTAAATCAGTAGCAGAAATGCTTCCGATTGGTGTTGTAAGATAACAATTTTCTGTAATCGAAGATGCTAAGATTATATTTCCACTTTTTGTTCTAGCGTATATTTTAGGTGTAATGATATTATGAAGAGTAACTTCTCCTTCAACTGTTTCAATTTCGAGTCCTTGGCCAACAAAATCCTTTATTTTTATGTTACCATTTATCGTTGTTAATTTTAATGTATATTTTGGATTAGTTCCCAAAATCAATGTGGCTTCTTGTGTTAACTCTATGGTAGGGAATTTTATTTTCTTTCTATCGCCATTTTTCATTTCTAGATAACTTTCTGATTGACTGCTTTCATATTTTACTTTAATATTTTCGTTTGTTGTTGTAATTGATAAAATTCCCATTATTTTCACCTACTTAATTTGTGTTATATTCTAGCACTTTCTTTTTATATCGTCAATGAATAAAAAAACCGGTTTTAAACCGGTTATATTTCTTTATGGTGGACTGTTAGGGATTCGAACCCTAGACCCACTGATTAAGAGTCAGTTGCTCTACCAACTGAGCTAACAGTCCA
>CALVYF010000056.1 GCA_944372055.1 uncultured Bacilli bacterium
TTCTAATTACTTACTATCTTTTGGCTTTTTAGCACCGTATTTACTACGACCTTGTTTACGATCTTTAACACCAGCAGTATCTAATGTACCACGAATAATGTGATAACGAACTCCGATTAAGTCCTTAACACGGCCTCCACGAATTAAAACAACACTGTGTTCTTGTAAGTTATGTCCAATACCAGGTATATAAGTATCTACTTCCTTACCATTAGATAAACGAACACGAGCATACTTACGTAATGCTGAGTTAGGCTTCTTAGGGGTCTTAGTACCAACACGAGTACAAACACCACGTTTTTGAGGAGAGCTAGTATTAGTAGTTTTCTTAGTTAAAGTATTTAATCCAACATTTAATACTGGAGCGCTACTCTTTCTAACCTTTTTCTTACGTTTGTTATGAACCAATTGGTTTAATGTAGGCATAAAATATATCTCCTTTCTTTACACATATCCAGGTGTATCATCATAGCTTCTAAATAAAACTTTGCCCATGCAAAGTCATTTAATTAGCAGATATAATATATCATTACAAAAATAGAAAGTCAAGTAGTATTAGAAAAAAAGATAGACTTTTTAATTAATAAATTAAGATAATAAAATAACCTCTTCTTGGATCAAATGAATATCCGAATCTTTCTCATGATCAACATCATAAATCAAAAACGCAATAATTAAAATAAATACAATAAAAATAATTAAGAATGTTATCATGTTCGAAACTCCCCAACCACTATTGTTTAATTTTGCCATATCATCACCTTCTAATACATTGTACTAAATTTAAAAATAAAAGTAAAGAAAAGGAGTAGTCAACACTACTCCATAAATTCATCTTCTAATTTGTCTAATGGTTCTTCATCAATAAATTGAGAAGCTAAATCATAGTCTACATTACGATAAACTTTACTACCAGTACCTGCTGGAATTAATTTACCAATAATAACATTTTCCTTCAATCCCTCTAAATGATCTACCTTACCTTTAATAGCAGCATCAGTTAAGATACGAGTTGTCTCTTGGAATGATGCAGCTGATAAGAAGGAATCAGTTTCAAGGGCAGCTTTTGTAATACCAAGAAGAATTGGTTTACCAAGTGCTGGTTTTTTACCTTGAATAACAGCTTCTTTATTACTATCAGTAAACTCACGGAAATTAACAAGTGCTCCAGGAAGAAGTCTAGTATCTCCACCTTCGATGATACGAATCTTACTAATCATACGACGAGCAATAATTTCAACGTGTTTATCAGCAATATCAACACCTTGTGAACGATAAGTATGTTGAACCTCTTTCAAGATATATTCTTGAGTAGTAAGTGGATCTGTAACAGCTAACAATTCTTTTGGACTAATAGCTCCTTCTGTAAGTTTATCTCCACAAACAACTTCATCACCTTTTTCAATACAAAGCTTAGCACCATAATTAGTAACATGTTCTTTAGTTTCAAGTTTATTTGTAACACTAATTTTATATTTACCATGGTCTTCTTTAATCTTAGTAACTTTACCATCAATTTCAGCGATAGTAGCTTTACCTTTTGGATTACGTGCTTCGAATAATTCTTGTACACGAGGAAGACCTTGAGTAATATCTTCTCCACCAGCAACACCACCAGTATGGAAAGTACGCATTGTAAGCTGAGTACCAGGTTCACCGATAGATTGAGCAGCCATAACACCAACAGCTTCACCAATTTCTACTAAATTACCAGTTGCTAGGTTACGACCATAACATTTTTGACATACACCATTAACAGTGTTACATGTAAGTACTGTACGAATTTCTACTTCAGTAATTCCAGCAGCGATAATTTTATCAGCCAAAGATTCTGTAATCATTTGTAATTTATCAACAATTACTTCTTTCGTTTCTGGATGAATTACTTTCTTATTAGCAAAACGACCAACAATACGATCACGTAAGCTTTCGATAACAGCACCTGTTTTTTCATTGATGAAATCACGAACAACAACACCTTGATCAGTACCACAATCTTCTTCACGGACAATAATGTCTTGCGAAACATCAACTAAACGACGTGTTAAGTATCCAGAGTCTGCTGTCTTTAATGCTGTATCAGCACTACCTTTACGAGCACCATGGGTAGATAAGAAGAATTCAGCAACAGAAAGTCCTTCTTTAAAGTTTGAAAGTACTGGAATTTCAACAGATGAACCATCCGGTTTAGCCATGATACCACGCATACCAGCAATCTGTGTAAAGTTAGAAATGTTACCACGGGCTTTAGAATGCATCATCATAAAGATTGGATTATCTACTTCTTTATTAGCAATCTCTTCAAGTTCAGCTTGAACTTTATCTTTTGCTTCATTCCATGTTTCAATAACCTTATTAAATCTTTCATCTTCAGTAATAAGACCACGTTTATATTGCTTATTAATCTTATCAACTAATTTCTGACTCTCTCCAACAATTCTATCCTTATCATTACTTGTAACAACATCTGCCATACTAATAGTAATACCAGCGATAGTAGAATATTTAAATCCTAAATCTTTTAGACTATCAAGCATAGTAGAAGTTTCTGTTGTTTTATAACGTTTAAATACTTGATCAATAATCTTCTCTAAAGTTCCCTTGGCAAAAGGTTTTACCAAAGGCATATCTTTAATAGCAGATTTTATATCAGTACCTTTTTCTAAGAAATATTTATTAGGCGTAATATTTTGAATATTATCATCACTAGGCTCATTAATATAAGCAAATGAGTCAGGTAAAATTTCATTAAATTTAATCTTACCAGCAGTTGTAACTAAATATTTACCTTTTTGACTTTCAGTAAATAATTTATGTTTAAATGAATCGACTGGAACAGCAATACGAGTATGTAATGTAATTTCTCTTCTCTCATATGCCATTAATGCTTCATTAGTATTTTTAAATACTCGACCTTCACCATCTTCTCCTGCCTTTTCCATAGTAATGTAATAGTTACCCAATACCATATCTTGTGCAGGAGTAACGATTGGTTTTCCATCAGAAGGTTTCAAAATGTTTCCAGAACCTAACATTAAAAGTCTAGCTTCTGCTTGAGCTTCCTCAGAAAGTGGAACGTGTACTGCCATCTGATCTCCATCGAAGTCAGCATTAAATGCAGGACAAACTAATGGATGCAAGCGAATAGCTTTACCACCAACTAAGATAGGTTCAAATGCTTGAATACCTAAGCGGTGTAATGTAGGAGCACGGTTTAATAATACTGGATGCTCTTTTATTACTTCTTCTACAATATCCCAAACAACAGGATCTTGATTATCAATTAATCTCTTAGCAGCTTTGATATTGTGAGCAATATCTTTACTTACTAACCCATGAATAACATGAGGCTTAAATAGTTCAAGTGCCATTTCTTTAGGAATACCACATTGATACATCTTAAGACTTGGTCCAACAACGATAACTGAACGACCAGAGTAATCAACACGTTTTCCTAATAAGTTTTGACGGAAACGACCTTGTTTACCTTTTAACATACTAGAAATAGATTTTAATGGTCTATTTCCTGCTCCGGTAACACTTCTACCACGGCGTCCATTGTCAAATAAAGCATCAACAGCTTCTTGTAACATACGTTTTTCATTTTGAATAATGATACCAGGGGCACCTAAATCAATAAGTTTCTTTAAACGATTATTACGATTAATAACACGACGATACAAATCATTTAAATCACTAGTAGCAAAACGACCACCATCAAGTTGAATCATAGGACGTAATTCTGGTGGAATAACTGGAATACAATCCATAATCATCCACTCAGGCTTATTTCCAGAATGATAGAATGCATCAAGTACATCAAGTCTCTTAAGCAAACGAGTTCTCTTTTGTCCTTGGGCTGTTTCTAATTCTTTTTCTATTTCGTCAATATCTTTCTTTAAATCAACTTTCTTTAATAATTCTTTAATAGCTTCAGCACCCATACCAACTTTAAAACCAGTACCATATTTTTCATAATATGCACGGTATTCTTTTTCTGATAGTGTTTGCTTATTTTCAAGTGGAGTATTTCCTTTATCAATAACTACATAACTAACAAAGTATAATACTTCTTCCAAATCTCT
>CALVYF010000057.1 GCA_944372055.1 uncultured Bacilli bacterium
GAAAAGTAACATTTCACTTTTCTCTTTTTAATATCCTAGTCTTTTTTTGGGTGTCTACTAAACAGGTTTCACATCAATTTCAGTCTTTTTACTCCACGCTTTTAAGTGACTCTATCATATCTATTTTCTTTAATGAAAAATATAGGATAATGTTTACTAGAATAGCAAATCCAGCAGTAATTAAGATTGCATATAAGTAACTTATAGGAACAATTGTTGGATCAAACATTAACATATCCAGTTCACATGTTTTAATAATATACATTGTTAAAATATTTCCTACTCCTAAGCCTAATAATATACCAATGACTGTAAGAATTGTATTCTCTCTATTGATATATTGATATACTTCTTTGTCATAAAATCCTAGTACTTTGATTGTCGCTAATTCTCTACGTCGTTCACTAATATTTACACTAGATAAATTATATAATACTACAAATGCTAAAGCTCCAGCGGATATAATTAATATCAATGATACATAGGCAAAACTATCCATGGCATCATCAAAAACATGTCTAGTTGCTGAAGTGAAAGTAATATTAGATACACCGCTAATTTCTTTTAATTCATTAGCAAATTTCTTTTCTTGTTTTTCTGTCATATTTTTTGTTTTTAGTAGAACTGTATTATATGTTGTTCTTTTATATTCTTTTTTAGGTAAATAAATATAGTGAAATAGATAATTCTCTGTAATATTAGATATTTTTTCAGTATAAGTATCTGTTCCTGTAAATTTTAGTGTATCGTCTTCTTCTAAATTCAAAAGATTCGCTAATTTTTCTGTTACGATAATGCCATTCTTTAGTTGATATTTTTCTTTTGATTTCCTATCTTGTAATTTAATAAATCCATCTGCATCATCTTTTGGAACAATTAATGTTATAGATTGATTTGTGTCTTTATTATCTAATGTAATACTTTCTTCTTGTATTTGTAATAAATCTTTTACTTTTTTGTTTTCTTTAATTTTATTAATTGTATCTCTTGTTTGATTTTCATCTAGAGTGATTTTTACTTGATAGTTAAATATTTCTTCGTACTGATGAGGGACCATCTTTACAATACAATCTTTTAATCCAAATCCAGCAAGTATTAATCCAGTACAACCTGCGATACCAATAATTGTCATTAGGAATCTTTTCTTGTAGCGGAAGACATTACGGACTGTTACTTTATAAGAGAAAGATAGGTGATTCCAAATACATGGCATTTTTTCTAATAATACTCTTTTTCCTGGAGCTGGTGCTACTGGTCTTAATAAATTTGCTGGGGATTCTTTTAATGTTTTTCTACAAGTATAGATGGTTGCTCCTAAAGTACAAAGTAAGGCTATTACCATTCCTTGAAAAGTTAGTGATGAATAATAACTTAATTTAATATCTCCAATTCGGTACATGTTTTTATACATTTCAAAAACAATATCTGGTAATAGTCGATAACCAATTACGACTCCAATCATACCTCCTATAATAGTAGCAAGGGATGCATAAAGAACATATTTAAACATAATAGCGCTGTCTTTATATCCTAGTGATTTCAAGGTACCTATTTGGCTTCTTTCTTCCTCTACCATTCTAGTCATAGTTGTTAAACAAATTAGTACTGCAACAATAAAGAATACTAATGGGAATACTTTCGCAACATTATCAATTCTTTCTGTATCCTGTTTATATTGATAAAAACCCGTATTGGAATTAATATCTAATACATACCAAGTTTGTCCTTCTAATTTTTTGTTTTTTAATTCTTGACGAATTTTTTTCTTTTCTTTTTTTACTTCTTTCTCATAGTCTTTTGTAAATCTACTTTCTGTTGTATCTAACTTTATATAAGCTGTGGTTTTTTGTGGACTAATGATATTTTCTATTGGCATATATAGATAATAATCAATGGTACCTGATAATAGATTTGTAGAATCTCTTTCTGTTGAAATATATAAAGGGTTCTCTACATAGCCTGTTACTTTTAATTTTTTTTCTTTTATCAATGGAGAATCAATGCTAATTTCGTCTCCTATTTTAATGATTTTCTTATAATCATTATCTATAACAACTTCATTTTCTTTTTCTGGCATTTTGCCTTTGATTAATTTAGGTTGATTTAAATTATCATTTTTATCATACGATAAAATCTTGGTTGCATAATCATCTTTTTTTGTAGTAATAGCATCGAAGTTGTAAGTCCCTTCTATGTTATAGTCTTCTTCTAACTTATTTATTATAGTATCGCTTACTCCATAGTTGGAAGTAATCATAATATCATAGGTGTTTGTTTTATCATAATAACTGTCTAATGTCTTTTCCATATCTGGTGAGACCGCTCTTATTCCTGCAAAAAATCCCACACCTAATAACACGATTATCAGAATAGAGAGAAATCTTTTACTAGTTTTTACCATGCAGACAATGGTTTCTTTTAATATTTTTTTCATTACCAGGTGATATCCTCTACTTTTTGTGGGTGCTCATTTATTGTTGTTGATTCTGCTTTTCCGTTTTTAAATCTAATAATCTTGTCTGCAATGGGGGCAATCGCACTGTTGTGAGTAATAATAATTACGGTCATCTTATCTTCTCGAGATAATTTTTCTAGGACTTTTAAAATTTGTTTTCCAGTTTCATCATCTAAAGCACCAGTTGGTTCGTCGGCTAATAATATCTTGGGGCTTTTCGCTACTGCTCTAGCAATTGCTACACGCTGTTGTTCCCCTCCGGATAACTGGGCCGGGAAGTTTTTTAGTCGATGTTCTAGTCCTACTGTTTTTAATGTTCTTGTTGGTGATAAGTGTTTTTTGCAAATTTCTGTTGCTAACTCTACATTTTCTAAGGCTGTAAGATTTTGTACTAAGTTATAAAATTGGAAGACAAATCCAATATCATTTCTACGATATTGAACTAATTGTTTATTAGAGTATTTTGTGATATCTTTGCCATCAATTAATACTTCTCCAGAGGTTGCTTTATCCATTCCACCCAAAATATTTAAAGCTGTTGTTTTTCCTGCACCTGATGGACCCAGTATGACTACCAATTCTCCTTTTTCTATTGAAAATGAGGTATCATTTAGTGCTTTTACTAAAGATTCTTTTTCTCCGTAGAATTTATTTACATTTTTAAATTCAATGTAGGCCACGATATCCCTCCTATCTATACTTGTATTATACCACTATTTTGTGAAAAAAAAGAGAAAACGCACGGTTTTCCCATTAAATTGCATAAAGTAAAATACTAAAAAATTGAAGTGTTGATCCAGCTAGTACAAAAAAGTGAAATACTGAATGAAAATATTTTCTTTTAGAACCGATTGCATAAAGAATAGCTCCAATGGTATATGCAATCCCACCAGATATTAATAATATCAGTCCCGGTTTTGGTAATAGTGATGAAATACTATTATAAGAAAAGATAATCATCCAGCCCATAATTAAGTACATAAGCGTTGAAGGAATTTGAAACTTTTCCAAATTAATAGCATTTAATAATACACCGATTATAGCACTTGCCCAGATAATTCCAAAAATAATCCAACCTGTAGTTCCACCAATTAAACTTAAACAATACGGAGTATAACAACCAGCGATAAATAAATAGATATCACAATGGTCTAATATTCGAAATACTTTTTTTGCTTTTAATCTTGGACTTAATGCGTGATATAGACAACTAATTAGGTACATAATAATCATAGTAGAGCCATAGATACATGAGGAAACAATTCCTATTGTATTATGACTTCTAGCAGAGAAGACAACAGTTAATACTAATGCTGTTATTCCTAATAGAACACCTATCCCATGAGAGATCGAGTTTATTAATTCTTCTCCTAATGTATATTTAGGTATTGTTACTTTTTTCATAATTTCTCGTATAATCAATCTTATAGAAATATTAATCTATTTGATTGATCCCTTTCTATTTATATTTTTTGATTTATTATA
>CALVYF010000058.1 GCA_944372055.1 uncultured Bacilli bacterium
TTGAGGAAACTCAGTTCTTTTTGTCGTGATTATAATATCATATTTTTGATAATTTGACAAAACTTAGATAATCATATATTTTAACTATCCAAAAGAATTTTATTTGTTGTTTACAGCTTTTGATAGTTCTTTAAAAAGTCCTGTCATCGCCTTATTAAATCCTTTTTCAATTAATGATGACATTCTTAACCCTAAAGAGGAAAAAATATTATTATAATTTGTTGTTTCTTCTAAATAGTCTGACGCATTCACTTCTTTTCCAGCTTTAATATCTTCTTCAAATCTTTCCATCGCTTCTTCTGTCAAGGTGCTTTTTTGACTTTCTGTATATTTATAATATCCTGTCATTCCACTGATGTAGAGTCCTAAAAATAAAACAATTAATAAAGATATCGTTAGTTCTGCTAGTTTTTTATAGTTCATATTCATCAATCACCTCTAAAAAGCACTCTGAAAATGCTAATGATGTATTTAATACTTCGTCTATTGTATTTTCTGGTCCTCCCATTTCTACTAAAATAGTATAGGGAGAAAAATCTTGGTTATATACACCATTTACACCTGCACCCTGTTTTTTATATATTCCTTTAGATAAACCTGGATATTTTTCATTTATTTTAGCATTGATTTTTTCAGTAAACTCTAAATTTTTAGCATAGTTAGGATTTTCTAATCCTATTAAAAATAAAATAGTTGTATAGCTTTTATTGTTTAATGTTACTGTTGTTCTTTCTTTGGGTAGGCTGTCTCTATGGACATCAATAAAATATTTTAGGGTTGGATAATTTCTTTTTGCTTCTTCAAGAAATATTCTACTTGCCTGATAGCTTTTTGCGTAGTTCCATCCGTTTTTATTTAGAACTTCTTTGATGTTTTTTTCTTCTACTATGGTCTCATAATTTTTTTCTTCAAATCTATCTTCCAATATATAATTATTCATTTGCACAGTAGGCATGATGCTATATTCTACTAGACTACTGGGTGTATACTCCTCTGTTTGGTGGGTATTATATATGTATATTAAAGGCTTGTTTGCTTTTTTTATCATGGTTGGTACCGTCTTTTTTTCTTTCTCTTCTGTTATCAACCCTTTATAGTTTGCTTTTATTAATGTCTTAATTGCCTCTTTTTTAGTAGGAAATAGTGTGGTTATTATTTTTTTTAGGACAGATGTTTCTGTTTGATTTGACAGTAATACTTCTACTAATTCCTTATCGTCTATAATGATATTACTGTGATTTAAAAATTGATAAGTAAAAGTGACTGTCAATATAAAAAGAAGGAAAAAGAAGAATTTTTTCGCTTTTTTTCTTTTAGGTTTTGGCTTTTTGAAAAAAGATTTTTTCATAGTATCACCAATCCTACTATATCTTTTTTTTGTTTCTTAATTTGTCGGATTAAAGTGTTCATGAAGACTTTTATTAATCATATTCCCTAGTAATAAACTTAATTTTTCGATTAGATAGTCTATTTCTTTTGGAGTAACCATCATATTATAGTTTACTGGTAATAGTACTTCTAATATTAAAGATTTTAATTCTTGTTCATCTAATAATCCTACCATTCCTAATAAATCTTCTTTTTGTTCTTTGCTTAATTCTTTTGTGTGATTCAAATAGTTTTGATTGGTTATAGGAACTAGTTTTAGCTTTTCATTTTCTTTATTCTCTATCCCGTAACTTATTTTTTTTAATAATAATTGCAAGGTGTTTTCTACAATTGTTGCTCCATCAACAACAGTAGGTATGCCTATGGCAATTACTGGAATATGAAGAGTATCTTGGCTAATTTCTAAGCGGTTGTTTCCTACTCCACTTCCTGGTGAAATTCCTGCGGAAGTAATTTGGATTGTCTTATTTAACCTTTCAATGGAACTTGATGCTAAAGCATCTATCACGATTAGTATGTCCGGTTTGATTTTTTCTTTAATTCCTTCTATCAAATCTTTTGTTTCGATTCCCGTTACTCCAGTTACGCTTGGTTTGAAACTAGCAACGTTTCTGTACCCTTCTTCTACTTCGCCTAGAAGAAATAAATGTCTAGTTACTAGCACATGATCAAGTGTTTTGGGTCCTAAGGCATCTGGTGTGGATGAAGCATTTCCTAATCCTACTACCAGTATTTTGGCATTACTTGATATATTTAATTTGTTTAACATGTTTTTTAATGTTTTTATTGCCAATTCTTCTACTTCTTTAAAGTTGTTCTTATCTGTAATATCTGTAAAAGAGATTGTCTCATATATTCCTTTTTTCTTATTGCAATTTGTTTTTTCATCGATTATCACTTCTTCTACTGTTACATTTTTTGTTTTTTCTAATATTTTCGAAGAAAGTTTTGTGTCCTTTTCTCTTGTAATTTCATCGATTACCAAATCTGTTCTATAACCTTTATTTTTTAAATCTATCGTATGCATTTTCTTCACCTAATCTTAATATTTACAAATAAAGAAAAAATATTTGCTTTTTGGTGAAAAATTTGATAGAATTAATGTGTTTATAAAAAGTGAGGTGAAAATATGCCAAATATAGCAAGTGCTAAAAAAAGAGTACGTTCTAATGCAAAAAAGACAACTGTAAATACTTTAGTAGTTTCTAGTATGAGAACTGCCGTTAAGAAATTCGAAAAAGAAGTTAAAGCAGGTAATAAAGAAGCAGCTAGCACTAATTATAATATCGCTATTCAAAGAGTTGACAAAGCTATGGCTAGCGGTAAAATTCATAAAAATAAAGCTGCACGTTTAAAATCAAGATTAACAAAATTAAAAAATGCTATGTAAATCAATCAATTCCTTGATTGGTTTTTTATTTACTTTTCTTTTTAAGTACGATAGAATTAATTTAGCATAAAACTATCGTACTGGAGGAAATATGAAAAAATCTTTAGTTGTCCTAGGTATTACATTCATTATTATCGGATGCTTACTTTTATATCAAGAAAAATTACAAAAAGCTTATTATTCTCTACTTAGAACTTTTACTCGTGATGAACTGGTTTTAGATAAAAACGAATATTATAGGGATTATGATTTTAATTTTGTTCAAAATACAAGTAATATGGAGCCTAAGAATAGACAAGAGTTATTAAATGTATTTTATACCATTATTAATTCTGGAGCAGAAGATTTTACTTTTTATTGTCCAGATAGTTATTCTGGATGTTTACAAGAAGTAGAGGTTTTGGCTAATGACCAAGATTTGCTTTCTCATATTAATAATTTTGTTCATCCTTTTAATGGGTTTAATCATATTGAAACACAGTATGATTCTTTAGGTAAAGTTAGTATTCATATAGAAAAAAGCTATTCAAAAAAGCAGATTCAACAGATTGAAGAAAAAGTTAATGAATTAGCCAAGCAATTAATTGTATCCGGAGATAGTGATATTAACAATATTCGTCGTATTCATGATTATATTATTAATCATACTATCTACGATTCTGATCGCAGTGATTATAATATTACTACTTATGATTCTGATATTGCTTATGGGCCTTTATTTCAAGGTTATGGAATTTGTGGTGGTTATACGGATGCCATGGAGTTGTTCTTAGAAGAAATGGGAATCAAAAGTTATAAAATTTCTAGTGAACAACATGTATGGAATGCTGTTTATATTGATGGAAAATGGTTACATTTAGATCTTACTTGGGATGATCCTGTGGTTTCTACTGGAGAGAATCTATTGGAACATAACTTTTTCTTAATTGATACGCCTACTCTTTTAACCCTAGAGCAAACAGAACATATTTATAATCAGTCTATTTATAGCGAATTAAAAGAAGCTTAATCAGTGGACTTGTCAATAAAAAGTAGACAGTAAAAAAGAGTTATTTAAACCCTAGTTGAGTTCTATACTCAATTGGGGTTT
>CALVYF010000059.1 GCA_944372055.1 uncultured Bacilli bacterium
AACAAAAAAACTAATCCATTTCTAGATTAGTTATTTATCATAACTCGAAAAGTTCGAGCAGATTTCACTATGGGGCGTCGTAAGGGAATCGAACCCTTGCATACTGGTGCCACAAACCAGCGTGTTAACCACTTCACCAACGACGCCATTTCAAAGTTACATTCCTATTCTATCAATCTTTTTTAATTTTGACAAGTATTTTTTGTACATTTGTCATTTTTTTCTGGGCTTTTGTCTTATACTGTTTTGTTTTATTAGAATACATTAAAACGAAAGGAGATATTATGTTCAATCAAAATTATGTTTATCCATTTTTAAATAATTATGCAAATTCTAATACGAATATGAATTTTATAAATCAACAAGATTTATATCGTAATTCCACTATGCCATCTTTATTTACACCTGCTCAAGGTCTAGATTATGGAAATATGTTTTCTAATTTATATGAACCTTATAAAAATTATAAGCCTGCCAATGTTTCTGCTAATAACGAGAGGGAGTCTTTGATAAGAGAACTTGCTAGAATGGGATTTGCTGCTCATGAATTAAATCTTTATTTAGATTTACATCCTGAAGATACTACTATGATTACTTTGTTTAATGATTATCGTGAGAAATATAGTCAATTAGTAAAACAATATGATGAGAAGTTTGGTCCACTTTTAATTTCTAGTAATACTTTAAATCAAACTCCATTTATGTGGGTAAAAGATGTATGGCCATGGGAGGTAAAACCGAATGTTTAGATATTCAAAAAGATTACAGTATCCTATTAATATAAAGAGAAAAGATTTAAATATGGCAAAATATCTAGTTACTCAATATGGGGGATCTAATGGTGAGTTAGCAGCTGCTCTTCGTTATTTAAATCAAAGATATACCATGCCTGATAATCGTGGAAAAGCTTTACTTACAGATATTGGAACAGAAGAGCTTGGTCATGTAGAGATGCTTGCGACTATGATTTATCAATTAACAAAAGATGCGACACCTGAAGAGATGAAGCAAGCGGGTCTTGGCAGTAACTATGCAGAACATGGGAATGCTTTATATCCAACGGATTCGAATGGAGTTCCATTTACTGTTGCTTATTTCGCCTCTACTGGAGATCCTTTAGCTGATCTTTCCGAAGATATGGCTGCTGAACAAAAAGCTCGTGCTGTTTATGAAAACTTAATTGATTTAACAAATGATCCAGATGTTATTGGTCCTCTACTTTGGTTACGTCAAAGAGAAATTGTACATTTTGCTAGATTTAAAGAATTATTTGAAATCTACGAAAAAGAATTTAAGAATGGGAAAAATAAATAAATAAAAATAAGACCTTGTTTGTTATGAGGTCTTATTTTTTGTATACTTTTGATGCCTGTTTTATCATTTGATAATGAAACTTGGTTTCTCCATTTTCTTCAAATCCTAATCTTCTATATAAGTTTCCTACTGGATTTTGTTTAAAATATTGAATATGGATATCTTCTTGTTGATGTAATTCTATCATATCTTTTAAAATTTCTGTTCCTATTCCTCTTCCCTGGTATTCTGGGATAATACAAATATTTCCTATTTCATAACTTCCATCTTCTAAAGTTTCTCCATTATAGAAACCAATATCTTTTCCATTTAATTGAATAATATAGGCATTTTCTTTTACTTGTTCTATAAAGTTTTTAAAATAGTTCCTTTGGTCTTCTTCTATCCAGCTTCCCCAACATTCTTCCACATACTTTTTATAAGCATTTTTCTTTACCTCATAGACAAACTCATAGTCATTATGAAATTCATTATTTATATATGGTCGCATATTATATTGTTTTTCATTATTGTTATTATTACTAATTTTAGGGAATTTTTCTAATATATAGTCACCGTTCTCATTAGCAATATTTCCATATTTTTTAAATCCGTAACCTAAACGTCTATAAAACTCTAGAGCTGTTATAGAGGAAGCGATTTCTATTCTATCTGCTCTTTTGTAATATTCATCACTTTCTAATTCCTTTACTAGTTTCGTACCTAATCCTTTTTTCTGGTGTTCTGGTAAGATAAATACATTAAATAGACTACTTTCTGTTTGGCTATCCCAGTATGGTCCTACGGCACCAACGCCAATCACTTGTTCTTCTTCTGTTACTACATACATATGGAATTGAGCAGCTCTTTTTATTACAAATTCTTCTGTTATCTTTTTTACTAATTTATCTATAGCTTCTTTTGTATAGTCTTTAATATTTGCTTCTAGAGAAGCTCTTTTTATGACGTTAACTACTTCTTTGGCATCACTTTCTTTAAACCTTCTAATTTGATACATATTTTCACCAACTTTCTTTATATCGTTATCTGTTATATTTTAATTCTTTATCATTTTCTATTATTATTGGCATTAAGTCTTGATAATTTTTATTTTGCCTTTGGAACATCATATAGTCCTTCTTCTTTACAAATCGCATTAATTTTATCTTTGGCATCTTTAATTGGAATGTTGTCATCAATTCTATCTAATGCTAACTCAATGTCATAGGAACCTCTTTCATCTATCTCTTTTAACTGTTCTACAAATCCCATTAGTGTATCATACTGAAAATCATTCATTCCTGCTGGTAACCAAACTGGAACAGTGTACTTATCACATAATTGAACAATTATATTTCCTTTTTCTAATGCTTCATATTGCCAAGCTGGACCATCCCATTCTGATTCTTTAGGATCTTTATCATATAAATAATTGTAAATATTTAACACAGCTTTATTATGGTCTATCCAAGAGTAAACGCTTATCATTTTATCTTTTGTAATTACTACTGCCGCTCCATCTAAAGATTTACTATAGAACTCTTCTAAATCAAAAATATTATTTTCATATTCTATCTCTTGTTCTAGTAGTTCTTTATCTGTAATAACTTCTACCGGGTATTTCACTTCTTTTACTCCGTCTAGCATTATAGTATCATAATCAACTCCTGCTAAAGTAAAAGCTACACTAGTGTCTCTTACAGTAACGGCTATATTCTTATCAATTTTAGCGCCAACCCAGTTTTCTTTCAAATATTCTAAGTCACTTATCGTTGGTACAAATTTTAAAACTTTTCTTAAAGCTATGTCATCTTCTTCAGTAATTTCACTTGTAGTTTTTATATATAATATTGGTTCTTCCATTTTGCACTTCCTTTTTCATTCTACAATGATTTTACCATCAATATTACATATATAACAATCAGGTAATTTCTCTTTGATATGGTTTAGAGATTCTTTATCTTGTTCTAATTTTCTTCCTACTAAGACTCCTTCAATTAAAGAAGAAGGTAGTCCAAAGATAATTGCTGATTCTCTATCTGTTGTCTGTGCAGTTCTATTTACTCTTTCTTTTAAAAAGTTCTCGTAATATCTATAATCTAAAAA
>CALVYF010000060.1 GCA_944372055.1 uncultured Bacilli bacterium
AGATGCATCATTGAAGGACTACTAGATAAAATAGTTGTTGATGGTAATACTTTAAAAATATACTGGAATGTTAGTGAGAACTAACATAAAAATTATAATGTTTTCTCTCCATATGTCTTATAGCCCTATTAAAGACATGGAGATGTTGATTTTTAGAGAGCTGATTAATGTTGATATATTACTAGGTAAGACTACTTTTATAAATATTTGCCATTTTGTTGCGCCAAATGATTTTAATAATGTTATATAACTTTTATTAGTTTGAGAAAATCCTTGGTAGATTGTGATAATTGTTACGAATGTGCTAATGAGTAAAGCCATAAAAATAATTGAGTTGGTACTTGCTCCTACCCATATAATAATTAGTGGTCCTAAAGCTACTTTAGGTAGAGAGTTTAATATTGTTAAATATGGGTCTACTACTTTAGCAATAATTTTATTACTCCAAAGAATGGTAGCAATGATAAATCCTAGAATGGTTGCAATAGAGAAACTGATGAAGACTTCATATAGTGTTACTCCTATATGAGTAAATAATGTTTTATCTTGAAATAGTTGATATATGGTTTCTATTACCTTTGTAGGTGATGAAGATAAAAAAGTATTAATTAGTTCAAATCTAGATAAGAGTTCCCATGCAATTAAAAAGCAAACAATAATTAACAAACGAAAAAAGCAAACGATTCTTTTTTCCTTTTTTCGTTTTTTTAGATACTCTATATGTTCTTTACTATATGTGGACATCTAAATCCCTCCATATTTCATCATAAAACTCAGGAAACTCTTTACATTTTCTATTATGAATTGGAGTTGATTTATTACTCATCTTTATTTCGTAAACCTTTTTAACTATTGCTGGTCTTTTTGACAAAACTATAATTCTATCTGACATGCTAATTGCTTCTGCGATGTCATGTGTTACCATGATTGCTGTTTTTCCTTCTTTTTTTATAATTTTATAAATATCATCACTAATAGCTAATCTGGACTGATAATCTAAGGCAGACATTGCTTCATCTAATAACAAAATATCTGGTTTTGTTGCAAGGGTTCTAATTAGTGCTACTCTTTGACGCATTCCTCCAGATAATCTTGATGGATACTCGTCCATAAACTCTCCTAGTCCATACGTTTTTAACAAATAAATAACATAATCTTTATTTTCTTTTGTTAGTTTTTTAGTAACTTCTAGTCCTAATAAGCAATTCTCTAATACTGTTCGCCATTCAAACAAGGAATCATTTTGTAACATGTAACCAATGGTATGGTCTTTAGAAAAAGATATTGCTCCTTTTGATTTTTCTTCGAGGCCGGCAAGAATGGAAAGTATGGTTGACTTTCCACAGCCGCTTGGTCCTACTATTGAAATAAATTCTTTATCATCTACATCGAAAGAAATCGAGTTAAGTGCTTTTATTTCTCCTTCTCTTGTATGAAATGATTTCTCTAAATTAGTAACTGTTAATATCTTATCCACGATACATTAATTTAGCATATGGAACTTTTTTATCAATTACTCCATAATCTATCATAATATCTTGTAAATGATTAAATGAATCTTCCGAAAATTCAGTAGTCTCAGGCCATGCGTCGATATCACGATATCTTTTTACTACCTTTGCAATGTCTTCAATTGATGTATCTGGAAATTGATTGATAATCGCTTTTGCTACCTCTTCATCACTATGATTATGTACATAATCAATTCCTTTTTGTATTGCCTTAGTAAAATCTTCTATCAATTCTTTATTTTCTTCTATATAGCTTATTCTTGCAGAATAAGATGTATATGGAACTATTCCTCCTAACTCTCCAAGACTTGCTACAACATATCCATACCCTTCTTTTTCTAGTTCTAAAGCATTTGGCTCAAATAAAGTTACAAAGTCTCCTTCACCACCTATGAAGGCTCCTCCCATAGAAGCAAATTCGATTGAAGTGTTGATATTTACATCCTTTTTAGGATCAATACCATTTTCTTTTAAAGCGTATTCTAGAGTCATCTCTGGCATACCACCCGCGCGGCCACCTAATATTTCTTTCCCTTTTAAATCTTCTAATGTAAAATCATTTATTTTTTCTCTTGCTACTATGAAAGATCCATCTTTTTGTGTCAATTGAGCAAATGTTTTTAAATAATCTTTTTCTCCTCCTTGATATACGTAAATAGTTCCTTCACTACCACAGAATCCAATATCGGCATCTTTCGATAATACTGCTGCTGTTACCTTATCAGCACCGCTAGTTAAAATTAATTCAATATCTATCCCTACTTCTTCAAAATATCCCTTTTCTATTGCAACATACTGAGGTGCGTAAAAAATAGAATGGGTTACTTCTGCTAATGTCACTTCTGTTAACTTGTTATCTTTCGAATCCCCTTTATTTAAATCAAATAAGACTAATGCAGCTAGTAAAAATACTAAAATACCAGCTACAATCCCAATCATAACTTTCTTTTTCATAATTCTCCTTTCTAAGTATTATATGAAAGAAGAAAAAAAGTGTTAGTTTGTATACAAAAAAAGAAGTTCATTTTAAAACTTCTCATAATGTATTTTTTCTTCATAATAGTTATTATTGGGTTCCTTTTGGTCTTTTGTATATCCTAAAGAAATAGTTGCAAATACTTGATAGTTGTTAGGAATCTCTAATATTTCTTTTACTCTATTACTTTTTTCTATATTAGGATATTCTCCTATCCAGCACGATCCAATTTTTAAGTCTGTTGCTTCTAATAAAATATTTTCTACTACAGCTCCACAATCTGCTTGCCAATAAGGTGTCTCTTGTTCATTTGCGGTGGAGATAACAATAATTGCGGCAGCAGCATACTTTAGCATATGGCAGTATAATCCGGTTTCACTTAGTTTGTTTAATAACTCTTTTTCTGTTACTATAATGAACTCATACGGTTTTTTATTATGGGCCGAAGGTGCTTGCATACCGGCTTTTACTAGTTGTATTAGTTTCTCTTTTGGTATTTCCTTATCTTCATATTTTCGAATACTTCTTCTTTGATAAATTGCGTTCATAGTTAGTCTCGTATAATCAATCTTATAGAAATATTAATCTATTTGATTGATCCCTTTCTATTTATATTTTTTGATTTATTATA
>CALVYF010000061.1 GCA_944372055.1 uncultured Bacilli bacterium
GGGATAATTTCCAATTTACAACAAACTATTAAATTTTTCAAAATTTATATTGACTTTTAATAGTTAGTCTCCTTTTACTATACATTTTATTATATATTAAAATATCTTTTTTATATAGTTCATTTGTTAAAATATCTTTCACTTTTTTATTTATTATACAATATCTATAGAAAAAATACTTACTTTTCTAATAATATTATTAGGAGAAGTTCTATTTTATTCAAATAAAATGACACTCATTCCTTAGAATCAGTGTCTGTTGTTTTATTCTATGAATTTATACCCCTACACTTTTTGTTTCTGGTAAAGTTGATGCTCCATCAATTACAATTCCTTGACCAGTAATGTAAGTAGATTCATCGCTTGCTAAAAAGGCAGCTAACTCACCTAATTCTTCTATAGTTCCAAGGCGTCCCATAGGAATACCTGAGGCTATTCCATCTACTACACTTTGTGGATTATTGGCATTAGAATCTTTAGCAATTCCTTCTACCATCGGTGTCATAATATACCCTGGCATAATTGCATTAACATTAATATTGTTTTTTACAAGTTCCATTGCTAGTCCCTTTGTAAAACCTAGTATTGCGGCTTTTGTAGTAGCATAAGCTACTTCTCCTGTATCTGCAACCATTGGTCCTGTAACACTTGATAAATTTACAATTTTACCATGATTATTTTTAATCATATATGGTACTACTGCTTGTGTCATGTTCCATGTACCCTTAATATTAATATCAAAATGTTTGTCTCGTACTTCATCTGACATTTCTGTAAATGGTTCTAGTTTAGCAATTCCAGCATTATTTACTAATATATCAATTTTTCCTTTTTTAGCTATAATATCATTTACTATTGCCGTCAACATATTTTTATCTCTAATATCTGCGTTGTAACCCATTACTTTTGGATTTTTTAGTTCTTTTAGAGTTTGTTGTAACATATCAGAATAATCAATGATTACAACATCTGCTCCATACTTTAAAAATACTTTTACAATTCCTAGGCCATTTCCCATAGCTCCACCAGTAATTATCGCTACTTTTCCATCTAATTTCATTTTACACTCTCCCTTATATTATTCCAATATAAGTTTATCATTTTTCATTCCTTTTTTCCATCATTTTTGTTATTGTCTTAAATTTTATACTTTTGTATTACCTTCCTAACTTTTTCTTCTTTATCTAAGTTCGTCCTACTAAATAAGTCATATATAGGAACGTTTAACTCATGTTCAGTTAATATACTATTTATTGTTGCTAGATGATCCAGTACTTGATTTTCTGTATATATCAGTCCTCTTTTGTTATTCTGCATTAAATGAATTGGTAATGTTAGGCAAACTAAGTTTTTTAGAGAAACTTTATTTTTTATTTGAACTTCATCTGGCATATCGCTATATCTTTTCTTTTCTAATCCTAAGATTCTCATAGTCTCTAAAGAATCCCAATCAAAAATAGTTGGAGCTATTAGTGTTGGTATAATTATCTTTAAATGTTCCTTTTTAAATCCTAATGATAGTGATTTTGCTATATAGCACTGATAAGCGGTATATCCTTTATAAAAACCTCTTCCTTGATAGGGTCTAGCATTCTTTTTTTCATTATCACAAAAAGAGATATAATCTAGTCCTTGAAAACCGCCTTTCGTTCTATCTAGGTCCTTTTGTAATCTTCTAGAATATAAATATCCATCTTGAATTATCTTCTCTAATTTTTCTAATGTTTTATCTGTATCATAATAATCTTCATTTACTTCTATTGCGTGGTACAAATTCTCTTTTTTTAACATATTCTCCCTCTTTGTCGATTATTATATGTATTTTTTTGTTTTTGTCAAAAAAAAGAGATGGTGCCATCTCAACTCTTATTTATAGATTGTACCGCCCCATTCTACTGCCGTAAATCCTTCTCTTGTAAAATGTGGTAGTTCTTGTTCTTCTATTTTTACTTCTTTATCTACTTTCTTTATATTAATTGCTACTCTTAATAAGGAATCTGGTTTTGGTGTTATTATTAATTTATTTTCTTCTTGTCGTTCTTCTGTTAAGGTATAATTTACAATACTTTTCTCATTTTCTTCTAAGATTGGCAACCAATACATAATAAACTCATTTTGTTCTTTTCTTGTTAATCCTATTTGTGTTAAAGTTGTCTCTAAAAACTCTATAGCATTTTCTTTAGTTACGAAAAATCCTTCCGCAAATTTTTCTTTCGGAATATTTTTTTCATCCCAGTATAGTGCATAATAATATTTTTCATTACTATCATATAAACTTCCATCGGGTTCAGCAGTTACTTTCCATCCTGATTTATATTTAGGATAGGTTGTTAATAAGTTTTCTGGATGTTCAAATATTACTGTCACCTTTTTTTCTTGTTCTGGATAGAGGTATAGCACTGGTTTATGTGATATATTTCTTTCAGGATCTGAAATTGTGAAACTCACTACTATTCCGACTGATAAAGCAATAGATAGTAGTCCTACAAAAAATACTAATATACTTTTTTCTTTTATTGATTTTATTATTAATATTATTCCTAATATTATCATCACTAATAACATTACTAAGAGTATTATATCTCTTATTTCACTCACTGGTGTTATAGGGCAATATGTTTTGAAACCAGTTCTTTCATCAATGCAGGGATTATTTTTTACTCCCGTCAAGATTAGACTAATCCCTATTGTAATTATAGTACTAACCATTATATATATTGTCCTTTGTCTTAAACCTCTCATACTCTCACCTATTTTAAGTATAACATGATTTTTCATTTCCATAGTAAAAAAGACTGTAAATTGAAATGCACCCTTGAAAGTAGACATCAAAAAAAAGACTAGGTCAAATATATGATAGAATAGCATCTCGAAAGGAG
>CALVYF010000062.1 GCA_944372055.1 uncultured Bacilli bacterium
ATTGAGGAAACTCAGTTCTTTTTGTCGTGATTATAATATCATATTTTTGATAATTTGACAAAACTTAGATAATCACATAATACTATATACTATAAAACACAGAGTTATCTTTTTCCTCTGTGTTTTATAGTATAGCTACTTCTTACACATTTGCTCTTGTTCCTAATACTTTTACTGGTGGTTGAGATTTTATGTCTTCTTTTGTTAGCATATAGTTAGCTATTAGTAAAGCCTCTCCTTTATAATCTCCAAAACCATCCACACCAATTTCTTGTCCAAGATTTATATTCATTGGATTTTGAATTCTATTTTGGTAAGCCAAACTAATACAACTATGAAAAGTTTTTAGTCCCATATCTAGATTATTTCTAGCTATATCGAAATAGAATTGGGAAAATTTATTTCCCATTTCTTTACTTAAATTGGCTTCTGCTTCTTCTTTTGCTTCTGGGTCTTTTTGATATATTTTTTGTAATTCTTGTTTTGCTTTGATAATTATATCTTTATAGAAGTATGTACCAGTTTCTTGCATCGGATATCCTAATTCTTCTAGAACTCTTAATACATCTATTTCTTGTTGTTCATCCTCTAGTAATGGCCCTATTAGCATTCCACATCTATATGCTTCATATTTTGAAGCCATAGAATCATAACACTCTGGGTGTTTGTTCATCATGTAAGTACTGCTATCAAATTTTACACTATTTTGCAATTTTCATCTCTCCCTTATTACTTTATGCTTTGCAAAATAAAAAAGCACAAAGTCTACTTATTGCTTAGCGACTCCGTGCTTACTGCTTGTTCGTGTAGGTTTTATCCCGAGATAGCTCACAAATTACATTTGCTTATATCTCCTCGCTTGCTTTGATATTATAACAGATTGCATAAAAAAAGTCAATATTAGTAAATTCTTATGGAATATGATATACTATAATCGTTTTAGGAGGTTTATTATTATATGAATAAAAGTAAAGGGCTTGTACAAGTTATAGAATATGAACAGATATTGAATAGTGCAGGCTGTAGAACAGTTTATGAGGGAGATTGGAGTCAAGGCTTTCAACGATTAATGTTTGACCCTAATTCTGGATCTGTTTTTTCTGTTGAATTAGTTCCACTTATAGGAAAAGTAGAAATTCGTTCTGCTAATTCACAGAAAGATGAATTTATAACTGATTCTATTTTAGAAGGAATTGCTAGTGGTATTCCTTTATTTTCTCAATATAAAAAGGATAATTACTGGGACTTACCGTTAATTTCATTAGAGGAAGAATACCAGTTACCAAGATGTTCTCCTATGCATGCTAGGGTTTTAGAATTGCCTGGCGCACCAGTGGATGCAGATGAAGTTTATTTTCAAGTTGGACTTATTCCTGGAGTAGATAATAAGCTCATTGCCTATGTTGAACAAGAATATTATAATGATAAAAAGCAATATAATGATACTGCTAATCAAATTTTACATGAAAAAATGGGGGCTTTGCCTGAAATGATTCAAACGCATTATCATTATCAACCAAATAAATATCTTGATGTTTATAGTATTCCAAAACAAATAAGAAGATAGTCGCTAGCTTCTTTTTATTTCTTTTAATATTTCTTTCATAACCTTACCAATACTATCATAAATAACTAAATCACACCTTGTATCATATGGTGTTTTTTCTTTATTAATTAAAATCAAATGGTTCCCTTTAAAATAATTAATTAAACCTGCTGCTGGATATACATTTAGAGAAGTTCCTCCTATAATTAGTACTTCTGCCTCTTTTACTTTTTCTATCGCTGTTATTAAATCTATTTCATTTAATTGTTCTTCATATAATACTACATCTGGTTTTATGATTCCTCCACAATTACATTTTGGTATACCTTCTGTAGAAAAAACTTTTTTGGCATCATAAAATTTATTACATTTCATACAGTGATTTCTTAATACTGAGCCATGCAATTCAATCACATTTTTAGATCCAGCCATTTGATGAAAGCCATCAATATTTTGAGTAATAATTGTATTTAAAAGGCCTTCATTTTCTAGGGTTGCTAAAACATTATGAGCTATGTTTGGTTTATAATTTAGGCTATTTAACTTGTCTTTATAGAATTTGTAAAACTCTTCTGGGTGTTCTAGAAAAAAGTGATGAGACAAAATCTCTTCTGGTGGGTATTTATACTTCTCGTTATATAGTCCGTCTTTGCTACGAAAGTCTTTTAGGCCACTTTCTGTTGAAACCCCTGCCCCTCCAAAAAATACAGTATTAGATGAGTCAGTTATTATTTTTGTTAGTCTTTTAATTTTATCCATGATTTATTTTTTCTCCATCATTTTTCCTTGATATGGCTTTTCAATATTAAATTCACTATCAGAATGGACATTCACAGAGACTCCTAATTCTTCCATAATTCTGTGTGCTTGAAATGGACTTATATTTCGGTCGTCATTACCATTATTGATTAATAGAATCATTTTATCTTCTAAGGCAATTACACTTACTTTTGGCATTTAATTCACTTCCTTAAAATATTCTAACATAGCTTTATTCATTTTTTTACTACAATTTAAATCTGGCCTTACTACATTAAAGCAATGATATAATTTTCCTTCTTCTTTCTTTTTACAATAATAACTCTCATGTGGATGATTTATCGTTGTTAACCAAGAATCAAACTCTTTACAATTCATATAATTTACATCTTCTTCAGCACTCATAATATAAATAGGTGGCATATCTTTGTTCCACAATTTTTTTATATCTATATAGTCTTCTATTTCTCTGCAATTATTTAATAACATTCTTTTGTTTTCCTTATTAAATAATTTCATTGTTGTTGGAAACATATTAATTGATGCTTGTGTTCCTGTTAATCCTAAGGCTTTTATTTTTACTTTTGGTACAGACACTTCATAAGCCTTTTGCATGTCTTCATTATTCCAAAGCAGACTAATTAATATTACTAAGTCTGATCCCGATGAGTCACCAGTCAAAAATATTTCCTTTTGATTGTATTTTTTTGTTATTTCATTAATCGCAACCATACAGTCTTGAACTTGTTTTTTTAGATTAGCTTCTGGTAGATAGTGATAATTTAATGTTGTGACAATATAACCACTCTTAGCAAGATATGCTGCATAATACTTATTGCAACTTTTATCTCCACCAGCGAATGCTCCGCCATGAATATTAATAATCATTGGACTTTTTTCTTTCTTTTCTTCTACATAAATGCAATCATAAGTATCTAGTGGATCTTTTGTATTTCGATATGGTATATTTTCTTCTATTTGTACATCTTTATCCCATATTAATTCTTTTTGTTTTTCCTCTACACTTTTTAATTGTCCATCATAAATTTTAAAAATTATTTTATTTATTAAACCCATTTTCTCCTCCATTATATATTAAATCTTTTTGTTAACTCTTCTATTACTCTATCATGACAGAAAATAATTAATCCTAATAATACTAATCCATCTAGTAGTAAACACATATAAGATAAAATATTTGTTGTTGTTAAATTCAGCATTAGCAACACTCCTGGAATTAAACCTATTAGGCAATCTAGTAATAGTAATCCTAGAAAACGATTGATGTAGGAATCTTTTAATACTAACATTGTAATACTATTAAATACAAATATAATAATACATACTATAGGTATTATGTAGGTTGTAATAATTAAACTTCTAGTTAGAAAAAACCAAATAAAAGTTAATAGTAAGATAATAATAAAATATTTATTCATCTTTTTTAGTACATCTTTATACTTTTTTATAATATACAGTACCAATATATCCGAAGTTACTATTCCCAGTACTACATATTTTGTGACTGTGAATTGATTATGTATTATATATTCTACAAAGGCGAAAATCAAACTTAAAGAAATCGATACAAACAATAAAATCTTATATAATATATTTTCTTTTTTGGCTATTATCTTTGGAAATGGTGAAGGCGTCTTTTTACCAATTAGTTCTCCCTGACATAATGGACATCTCTTGATATTACCAGTATATGATATTTGACACTTATTACATTTCCTCATAATTCGACTCCTCATTTATATTTATTGTTCCTTCAATACCATTTTCAGAAAAGAAACGACAAAAATTCTTTATAACATCATTATTTGTATATCTTGAAGAGATTCCTATTGATAAGTCATCTTGATAAGAACAAATTGTTAATTGCAGATATTTTGTGGTTGTTAAAACATTGAAATTTCTAATATAAGATTCTATTTTTTTATCTACTGTTATTTTCCCAATGTTTGATACACTCGAAGTAGTACTACTATTAATCACATTATCAGCAATTCTTAATGCAAAGTCTTTCACAATAATTGGAACTATACGTACAGCTACGTTTTTTTCAACAGCAATCATTTGATTCATTCTGATTTTTAATTGATCTTTTGTTGTTTCTTCTTTTAATTGGTTATCTACACTTTTTAAAATAGCCTCAAAATCATCACTTTGATTATTATCATAAATTACAGTAATTAGTCCAAAGAAATTTCTGGATGTAAAAGATGGAAAATAACTTCGTAAATCTACTGGAACATCGATTTTTATTGATTTTTTCTTATCTATTTCACGCATTCTTTTCTGATAGGCTTGAATTAATATAGCAATTAATAATGTAGTTACTGTTACCTGATATTTTTTAGCAAGCTCTTGGACTTTTTTAGTGGATATGTGATATTCCATATAGGTAGTGTCCTTTTTCTTTCTTCCTCTATCATGGTATATTTTCCTTTTAGGAATTTTTCTTGTCTTTGGTCCAGTATAATACTTATCAAAACTATTTTCAGTTTTTTCATAACTTGAAGATATATCCTCTGGTGTTAAATCTTTTACTTTATATTTTATTTTTAAATATTGATATATTAGACTCTTAAATAAAATTAAACTTCCTCTACCATCAGATAAAATATGTGACACTTCTAAATTAATTCTGTTTTTATAATAATTTACTCTAATTAATAAATCATCACCATCGTGATACATTTTGTCACAAATAGGTCTATTTTCTTCTTCTACTATTATTTGTTTATCTGATTGCTCTAGATAGTACCAAAAAACTCCTCTTTTTAAGCTACAATTAAAACTAGGAAATTCTTGCATCGTTTTTTCTACAGCTTCTTTTAGAATACCTTTTTCCACATCTTCTGTTAATGTTACTGAATATCTAAAGATTGCTGGGACATTATTATTAGTAAAAGAATAAAATTTAGCAATATTATCTAATTTATACCATTTTTTTGATTTCATATTTTTTGTCCTTTCACTTTTATTTTATCATAAAAAAAAGAGTGTGACACTCTTTCCGGGCTTATAGTTTACTAAATAGGAATGTATACAATAAGTCTATAGCGAAAACAATTGCAACCAAAACAAATATTATATTCAACTTTCTATCTGATAAGTTAGAGGTTAGTTTTTCAAATAATGGTTGTAATAGATATAGGAAAATCATTCCTCCTATTCCAAATCTAATACTTGGATTTAAAGCTATTCTTCCTTCAAAATTAAAATTAAATCTAGTATAATCCCATAGCCATTCTCCCCTAGTAAATTCCATAATATAACTTGCAATCAACTCTACTAGAGTCGTTATTACTACGATACCTATAAAGACTAGTATTGGTGTTATATTTACTTTTTTTATTTTTATTTTTTTCTTTTTTAGTCTAGTAAGTAGGAATATTAAAAGCAATGCTCCAAAGCCATAAACAACACAATACGGACCAAGTAAAACTCCTCTATTGGAAAATCCCCAGCGATATATGACTACTTCTAAAAATACTTCATAAAGCCAACCAATCATAGAATATAATATAAAATATAAAAAATATTCTTCTATTTTTCTTTTCATTTTTTACTCCTTTATTATCCTTATACTACTTATTATTTTTTTACTTTTTGATAACTTTCATCTTTAAAATCTTGTAAGGGACTGCGTAAAGCTAGTGTTGCTAACTGTTGTATAATTCTATTTTCTTTTTTTCTTACTCCTTCCGGACTCATGTGACACTCTTTCGCTGTTTCTATTAAGGTTACGGGTGAACCATAAAATCCGTAACGTAACTTTATTAATTCTTGACTTTCCCTAGGTAGAGTTTCTAATAAATTTACTAAAGCTTGATTACGTTCTTGTGAAATTATTGTCTCGTCTAACTCTTTTTTGTCTATTAATTCACTTGATTGTTTATATTGATTAATACTCGTTGCAGTATCTAATAAGATTCTAGTTTTATTTTCCTCTCTATTTTCTTTGGCAATTATCTTTTTAGCAATTAAACGATTTAGAATTATTTCTACTAAGTTTGGATCTTCTAAAAGTGTTTTTCCATATTCATTTTCCACAATACTTCTTTCTAATAAATAAGCATTTGTTACTTTTCTTCCGCCAAATTGTTTGAGTTCTGCAAACCCATTGAATATCATTCTTCTAATAGACTGAGTTATATAATTAATTCTAGAGCCTTGCATTGTTATATCATATTGTTCTATGGCTTTAATCAATCCTTCATATCCATAACTTTCTAAATCTTCTGCTAGAAAACCAGTCTTTTCTGATACTTTTTTAGCTATCTTTTTCACTAAATATATATAATTTATAATTACTTCATCTCTTATGTTTTTATCTTTTGTTTGATGATATTCTTGTAGTTTTTCTGTTACGTTCTGTTCTGATAATGTCCTTTTTAGTTGTTTTTGCATATAAATCCATCTCTCTTAAATACTCACTATTATACTACAAGAATGAAATATAGCAAAAATTTTTGTAAATTATGAATTATACTATTTAACAATTATTTTCTCAATTCTCTCCCTCTATTTTTATTTTAACATAGTAATTTTGTTATAGCAATTTGCAAAATAAAAAGGAGCTTCTTGCTCCTTAACTGTTTTATTTATCTTTTTTTACCTATATATAAAATATGTGAACTATATCCTGCTAGATCTTTTCTTTCACAGTTCTTATAGTGATAGTCTATCCAAACTTTATATTCTTCTTCGTTTAATTCATTTACATACTCACGTAATATGGCACTTAATCCATCTGTTGCGACTGTTGTGATATGGTCTACTGGATAATTTTTCATCATCTTATTAAAGTCTTCAATATAAAAAGTTGTAAATATTTCTTCTGGTATATCATAGAATTTATAGTTTTCATCAAATGTCTCTTTATCCAGCAAGTGACGTTTTTTTAGACCATAATTTAACATAACAGAATCATTTGTTAAGTAAGCAATATAAATATATCCATCTTTTTTTGTTACACGAAGAGCTTCTTCAATTGCTTTTTTCTTATCACTTTCAGTATACAAATGATATAGCGGCCCTAAAACTAGTGTCATATCAAAACTGTTATCTTCATAACAACTTAAATCTAGAGCTGTCCCTTCTGTAACATTAATATTCATATCTTCTGTTATTTTACTTTTTAAAATTTTAATATTTTCTGGCACAAGTTCTAAAGCGCTTACTTGGTATCCTTTTTTGGCATAATGGATAGAATATACACCCGTTCCCGCTCCTACTTCTAATATTTTAGCATTAGGTTTTAAAAATTTGTCAATGTAACGTATTGTTGTTAAAAACTCTACATGATGAGCTTTGTCTGCATATAATCTTTTATCTTCTTCACCGTTACTATAAAATTCTTTTAATATTTTATATTTGTTATCTGTTGTCATTTTTACTTTTCTCCTTTATATATTTACTATATTTTTGTCTATTCTTTTCTAAAGATTCGTCTACATTAATCCAATATACATTTGTTAGGGTATTATCTGTGGGATCTATTTCACTTCTTTCTAAAACTCCTCCTAGTGATTGAATTGTTTTATTACTACCGATATTATCTGCTGAACAGTCTAGCATTACTTTATCTAATTTAAACTCCTCTTTAGCTTTTATCAAACCAAGATATAAATTAATCTTGCTATATCCTTTCCTTCTCTCTGTTGGTCTGATTCCATACCCTATATGTCCTCCCCATTCTAACATTTCTTTTGTTAGATTATATCTAATACTAATCATACCTATCATTTTATTATCTGTACTCCTTATTAAAAAGAAAGTTTTTCCTGGAGATTTATTGATACTTTTAGCATAGTTTTCATCTTTTCTTTTCTCTATTTTTATCAGCCAGTCCTCATATTTTAAACCTTGTAGGCAGCTATCCATGCCACCAGTTCCATATAATTTTGAACCATTTGCTACATGTTCTTGTAAATATTCCATTGCTTCTTCTTTTCTTTCTAGACTCGGTTCTTCTAAATAGAATCTTTCTTCTTTTTGTTGGTTTAAAATTAAAGATTTTCTTATATCATCATGATAGTAAACATTTACTTTGAATTTCTCACCCATTAGTTCTGATTCCGTTACTCCTTTTAATTGGCCTCCTATTGCTTCATGGAACTTATTGGATGGATTTCCAACTAAACATTTGGTTATCATTGTTTTATAACCTTCTTTGATAAAATCCTCTAATATTTTTATTACTACTTTTCTTCCTAAATGAAGTCTTTGGTATTCTTCTAAGATATAACAAGAATAAATTTCGCAGGAATCTTTATAATTTTCATCTCTTGCTGGTCCATAAGAAGAATATCCTACTAATTTATTATCTACATAGATACCGTAAGTATTGTTTTTTTCGCGAATTGTCTGTTTCTGCCTTTCTATTCTTTCTTGTGTTTTTGTTTGTAGTTTAGCTATAATTTCATCTGGTATTAACCCTCTATATGTTGTCCACCACACCTTTATATTAATGTCTATTTTCTCTTCTGCTTCTTCTTCTGTTATTTTTCTGATTTCTATTTTCATCTTATCACCCTCTATCTATTTAATCTTTATAGGTCATGTGAATATCGTCTTTTGTTTTTCCTATTCCATCTTGAATAAACCCAACTTTTTCATAGCAGTGAATGGCTTTTTGATTGGTTTTATAAACATTTAATTCTACTTTCTTTAATCCTATCTTTTCATATCCATATTTAATAATAGCTTGCATTGCTTCTCTTCCATAGTGTTTGTTTTGCATACTTGCAGTAATACAAATTCCTATTTCTCCTACTTGGTTATCATCTATATGCATTATTTCTACATTACCAATAAATTCATTAGTTTTCTTTTCTATCATAGAAAATATTAAGGCATTCTCTTCTAAGTTTTTATTTACCCAGACTAATTCTTCTTCATAAGTAAATATTTTAGGATTATGGCTTATTTTATTTGCTACTTCTGGATCATTTACCATCTTTAAGTAATCATTTACTAAATCTTTATTTAGTTTTATATAATTAATATTTTTAGATTCAAAAATCTTTTGATAAGTTTTCATTATTATTCCCCCTTAAATTCTTGCACTCATCAAGTTACTTGATGAATATCTCTTTAATCCTTTATAAAATAGGAAAGTCGCTAGTGATATTAATAGAAATGTTACAAATAAGAATAAAACTGTTAAACCTAAGTTAAAGTTACTTAAAATATGTACTGGAATATAATTAACTATTCCTACTGGAATTAGAGTAAACAACAACATTTTAGCAACTCCTTTAAATATTCCATCTGGATAAGTAGCAAAACTAGTAATTAATCTATTACCTGTATCTGCAATAATATCTGTTTTTTGAAACCAAAAACTAAGACTAGATAAAATAATGGAAATAGCTGTTAAAATGATTCCACCACCAATACAGAACATAGTAAATAGTAAAAAGGTTGGGAGTGTAAATCCATAAATAAATAACATAATATAGGCATATAAAATATCTCCTAAAGCAGCTACTTCTACTTCTGATGTTATTACTGATAATAGTACATTCTTTGGTTGAACTAAATAAGCATCTAGTTTACCACTATTAATGGTATCAGCTAGGGAAAATGCTTTACTGAAAAAGAAACGTGAAACGCCAAATGTTCCAGCTGCTAATCCCCATAATAATAAAATTTGTTTAAATGTATAGCCACCAACATTTTCTTTTAGTGAATATAGAATTATCCATTGTACAATCATGGAAGCATTATCTAATGCCATAAATATAACATTAGTAATAAAGGTTGTTTTATTTAACATTTCTCTTAGTATGGCATATTTTATTGACAAAAAGGATACTTTTATTTGATTTTTAACCTCCGTTAACATTTAAACGTTTCACCCCCTTCTTGTATAATAATCTACATAGTAGATAAGCGATTATGATATAGGCAATTTGAACTATGATAATGAATAAGCATTTTTCCCAGGAGAAATCTACAAATAATTTTGCTGGGCCATAAGATACAACGTATATAGGACTATAAGTTAATATTGGTTGCATGATACTTGGAAAGTATTCAATAGGAAATAGTGTCCCTAATACTAGGATAAATTTACTATATACCCAGTAAAATGGATTGGCATCTTCAATAAAGAACGAAATTAATCCTATAAATATAATTAATAATGTGTTAATTATTGTTGCTAGTACGGCAGTTATTAGTACCATAATACAGCTTAATATAGTTAGTTTAGGAAATTCTCCAATAAAAATAATTCCTGTTATCATTCCGAGTATCGTAAACATCAATGCTTTGATTGTACAGCCTCCTAGATGACTGGATAACGCATACCCAATGTAACTATATGGTTTGTTTATGTTATAAGCAATGTTTCCCCCTTTTACGTCATCGCAGATTTTTCTACATAACTTACGTCCTCCTACGGTCATCCATAGTATTTCTGTAATAATAACGTACCAAATCATTTGATTTTTAGTGTAACCATTGATTACTTGCGTTGGGTCATCATACATATAATTCCATAAATTTAAAAAGATATATATTAGTATTAAATAACTAATAAATCCTACTAATAGATTAACTATATATTGTAGATCACTCATCACTTCAGATTTATAGATAAACCAATATTTTTTCATTTTGTATCCCCATCCTTATAAATACTACTAATAATATTTTCTAATGGGATATTCGAAATATTAATATCTATAATATTATCTGGATTAAGAAGTTTTATGGCATCTGCTACACTTTTTTTCGTAGTGTCTACTTCAATTTTTATGTTATATCCCCTATCTTTTAAAATTGTAAGACCATCTTTTCCATCTAGGTTTACTGGTTCTTTCATCTTAGCTTCTACTATTTTTTTATTTAGGTAGTGATACTTTAAATTTTCCATAGTATCATCTAATACTAATTGTCCATTATTAATTATAATTACTCTTTTGCATAGTTTTTCAATATCAGATACATCGTGACTTGTTAAAAATACTGTTGTTTTGTATTCTTTGTTCATTCTTTTAATTAAAGTTCTGATATTTTCTTTTACTACGGGATCTAGTCCTATCGTTGGTTCATCTAAGAATAATATTTTAGGCTCGTGAATTAGTGATGCTACTATTTCACAACGTATTCTTTGACCTAGACTTAAATTTCTAACTGGAGTATTAATAAATTCTTCTAATTCAAACAATTCTTTTAATTCATTTATTTTCTTTTCTACTTGATACTCTGGTATATCATAGATTGCTCCAAAGAACTTAAAGTTATCGTATGGTGTTAAATGTGTCCATAGTTGTTCTTTTTGACCAAAGACAGTACCAATCTCATAAGCTAGTTTTTTTCTATCTTTTTCTGGATTCAATCCTAATACAGAAATCTTTCCTTTATCTGGATACAAAATACTAGTTATCATTTTTATAGTTGTTGACTTACCAGCACCATTTGGACCAATAAAAGCTACCATTTCTCCTTTTTCAATGTTAAAACTAATATTTTTTACAGCTTGTACTTTTTTATACTTAGGTTTTACAATGGATTTTAGACTTCCTTTTAAACCTTTTTCTTTTAGTTTTACTTTAAATGTCTTTGATATATTTTTTACTTCTATTACTGACATGTACTCACTTCCTTACTCTACTATTTTAAGTATATCATACTCCTTTTTTATTTAAGTATAAAAAAACACGGAGACATTTTTTCATTATTAGTGACTCCGTGTGTAACGTGTAGGTTTCCCCTATGTAGCTCGATTTCTCTTATACATACTCACTATCCAATCCTCTTTGGTGAATTAGATAATCCCATTACTTTAGGTTTCTTAAAATCTGGTCCCATAGAATAACGATTAGATGCATAGCATGCCAATTGAAATGCTTGTAATCCATAATTTAAATCCTCTGGATTTGATCCGAATATTTTGACTGCTAGTTCTTTGTCAATAGAATTTTCATCGATTTTAGATATTGCTTCTTCTATATAGAAATGAAATGATTTTACTCCCATTTCTTTATCGTCTCTTGCTATCCATCGATAAAAATCTGAATATGCATCATTTAGACTAGCCATTAGGTCTCGACATTTATCCATATCTTTTCTTCTTGAAACATCCTTTACTTTTTCATATGCTTTAGCAATTACGTCTTTATATAGATATGTTCCTAGCTCATCCATCGGATATCCTAGCCCTTCTAGTATTCTTAAGATTTTCAGATCTCTTTCTTGTGTTTCTGAGATTTCTTCTAATTCACCTTTTTTTGATTTTTCATATAATTTTTTATCTAGTTGTGCTTCAAACATTGCGTAATCTGTTCCAGAAATAATCATATTAAGTTTTTCTAATTCTGAAAACTCTACTAATCTTTTTATCATTTTTACCCCTCCTTTATTTATTCGTGTAAAATAAAAAGCCACGAATAAATTTATATTCGTGACTCCAAGAATCTTGTGTAGGCTTTTGACCCGAGATAGCTCACTTAATTGCTTATATCTCCTCACTTGCCAATGTATTATAGTCTTTTTTTTCATAATGTCAACTCTTTTTTCAAAAAATATTAAAAATAAAGAGAATTATCTTTTTTATACTTGCAAATCTTTTTCATATAAGTTTTTATAAAATTTGCTAGTTTTTAATAAGTATTTGTGTGTACCTTCAGCGATAATTTTTCCATCGTCTACTACAAATATTTTATCACAATCAATTACTGTTGATAGTCTATGAGCAACAATTAGTATTGTATATTCTCCTTGTAAATTAGCAATTGCTTTTTGTATTTCACTTTGAGTTTCATTATCTAAGGCGCTAGTTGCTTCATCAAATAAAATGATTTCTGTTTCTGTTAACAGTGCTCTAGCAATCGCCAAACGTTGCTTTTGACCACCAGATAAAATCACTCCATTTTCTCCAACTAAAGTATCATATTGTTCTGACAAAGACATGATGTAGTCATCAATACAAGCTAATTTACAAGCATTTCTAATTTCTGCCATCGTGGCATTACGTTTAGCTAATTTTAAATTATCTTTAATGGAAAAATTAAATATATATGGGTTCTGAGTAATGATTGACATGTTGTTTCTGATTGTATTACGAGTTAAATCATTAATATTATTATGATCCAATTCTATTTTTCCAGAATCAATATGATATAGTCTAGAGATTAAATTAAATATTGTTGTTTTTCCCGATCCACTTTTTCCAACAAACGCTACTTTCTTGTTTGGCTGTATTTCGAACGACATATTTTTAATAATCGCATTTTCTGGTTGATAAGAGAAATTTACGTTTTCAAATTTGATATTTCCATTTAATTTTTTTATTTCTTTTGTACCAAATTTTTCTTTTTCAAAAGTATTGTCTTCTATTACTTCGTAGATTCTGTCTGAGGCTACTGTAAATTTCTTGTTATATTCTAATAGTTGAGCAATCCCCATTAATAAATTCTTTACTTTTGTTTGATAATTATAAATAATTACGAATGTTGGTATTGTTAATAAGTTTTTGCTATATAGAAAGCAGCCTAGAATGATGAAAAAGAAATCACTGATTGCTCTCATATTATTTTCAAAATATGTGTAAAGTCCTCTAATACGTAGAGCTTTTACTTCTTCATTTGATGTTTCTATGATTCTTTTTGATGTTTGATTTAAGATTGTTTTGGATGCATTTAATGCTTTAATATCTCTAATTCCCCTTACTAATTCGCTAGTAAGTCCTGTCTTCTTTTCTTGTAATTTTTTTACTTTTCTTTCTACTTGATATTGTTTGTTAAGCCGTTTTTGCATAATTAAGAAAATGCTTATAGACGTAATAATTGCATAAATAAATAAGTATTTATTTAATATTAGTATGGTAACCAATACTCCAACATTAGATATTACATAAGATGTCCAATAGGTGTACTCCATAAACATTGCTGAAATATCTTGTGTATCTTTATTTAGTCGATCAATAAATAATCCAGATCCAGCTTTGTCCATTTCTTTTACTTCTAGTTTTAGTGTTTCTCTAGCGATTGCTATTTGTAAATTTACTAATGTTTTTTGATATATTTTTTGATATAAGAAAAATTTAAAATAATACATAATATATAAAACTATTTCTATTCCAAAAACTGCTAGTGCCGATAAAATTAATTGATTTATTGCTTTGTCTGTAATATTTAAAATAATTTGAGCGGTAACTAACGGTATAATCGCTCCAATTATTCCTTCTATAATACTTACTGTTGCATATCCTATTAAATTCTTTTTGCAATCTTTTATATATCGCCAAGTCTTTTTCATGTTTTTCCATAGGCTCGAATTTTTATGCATACTACTACCTCCAAAACTTTTCTTATTGTAACATATCTTCAACCATATTTCTACACGGATTATAGGATTTCATTAAATTACTTTAAAACTATATTTTAAATAAAAAAGTGGAGCCTTTCGGCTCCTTCAGGGGGCAAAATAAAATCAATCACGCAAGTTTATGAATATTATATAAATTCTTATAAAATAAGACTTTTCTTAATATTCACTTTTAACTATATAATGACTATTTTTAATACTTTGGGTACCTAATTGGGTACCTAATTTTTGTGTGAACTTTTGGGCACCTAAAATTTAAAACTAATTAATTAAATGCTTTTATAACAAATCTATTCTTTTACTAAGGTTATAAAGTTCAATCTTTAATGTATTAATTCTTCATATGCATAATTAAATATTTAAATTTATATCCAAAATTATATATATTACAATTATTTAATTAAAATAAAAACAATTTTTTCTACATATCTTTATTTTCTAGCAGGATATAATATTTTTAATACTTCGTCGATTGTTTTATGGTTATTTAATAAATCATCTTCAATTTTATCAAGCTCTTCTAATGATTGACTAACAAAAATTATATTATCATCTTCGTCATCTATTTTTAATACTTTATGAAGTTGTTGATTTAATTCATTAAATATATGACTAATAAGCATCTTTTGATATTTTCTCTTTCTAATTTCTCTAAACAAAATATATTGATCAGTGCACTTTTCTAAATTAGTGTTAACCGATACATATTTTTTAGTTAATTTTAATGATGCTTGTCCCATAAGGTTTATAAGATATAAATTATCTCTAGCATAATCTTTTTCTGTAATATTGTTACTTTGCGGATATGTCATTTTTTTTAAATTAGTGAGAATCCTCTTTCTTGTAAAAGTAGTCATAACTTTTTTAGGAAATTTAATTGTAAATTTTCTAGCAATTTTTTCTTCTTTATAAAATTTTAATGAAACTACAATTTTATCATTTTTATTATATAAATATATCACTTGCTTCCCATTTATTAATAAATTATAAGCAATTAGTGAAATTATGTTATCAATATTACTATAATTAAGTTTCTTTTCTAAAATACTATCTTTTTTATTAAATGAAATATATTTTTTATAATCACAATTTAAGGATAGTAAAATATTCTCTACAAAATTTTTAACGAATAAAGTATATTCCCAACTATTTTCCAACTTTGTCACCTACTTTTTTTATTTTTAACCTACAATTGCATTTATCATTTTCATTCAAAAATGGATTAACGTAATATACAACAAATATTTCATAGAATCTATAATTAAAATCAATATAATCATCAAACATTATTCTAGTAAATTTTTTTATTAACTCATCATCACTCGCAACTTCTTTATGATTAAAAAAAATGGTATCACTATTCTTTATTTTTATTAATTCATTTTTTGATAAATATGATGCATATCTTTGATTAATGTTAATTGTCATATCATTCATATCAAAACTGTCTAAATCAATAGAAGCATATAATGCCATTCTCTTTAAAATTTCTTCCTTATTTTTTGAATTAAGTAAAACATCATCAACAGTACTTTTTACAGTTTCTTCCCATCTGTTATCATTAGTAATATGTGAGTGATATATAATACATCCGCTTAAATCCATAAACATGACAATTGGAATCTTATATTTAGAAACTAAATAATTTAAATTATAATTTTTATCTAAATTGTTATATAGAAATGATTCTGACACAAAACAAATAGAAGGATAATATTTATATATTTTTTCAAAATTTTCGTAATCATTATTTAACATTGTTTCAAATATAGATTCAGAGAAACTATAAAAAATTTCTCCCCCAAAATCTATTTTGGAATTTTTATAATCACATTTATCTGAAGTTAAATATACTTTTGCATATTCTATTAAATTTAAATAATGCTTTTTGTGAATATGATTAATTAATTCATCAACATTCAATCGATCAAATTTTAGGTTATATTGATTACCAATTAATACTTGATAGATTGAAGAAAAATCATTTAACGTCATGATTAATTTATTTTCAATTTCTAAAATTCTAGAATATATTAGACAAGCAGCCAAATTAAACTTTTTTTTATTTAATTTATTTGCTAATGAAATCATGTCATCATAGTTTAACTTTAAATTCTTTATTATAGAAGATATTTCTTTTATAAAATAATATATTAAATTTTCAAAAATATATTTATCAGATGATATTATTCTTCCTTCTAAGTTCTTTTCATATTTAATTTGTTCAATTAAATCAACTACATATTTATTCGTAAACAATATATTATTTTTAGATTTTTTTATTAAATTGTTTACTTTAAATTCTTTGTTTTTAAAATATTCATCATATGTTTTATTTATATATTTGTGTGAATTTAATATAATTGTAACTCGATTTAAGCCTAAAAAATCAATTATAGCTAAATAATTATCCTTTTCAGTTAAATCACTCTCAATTATTAAATTTTCAACTTCTTTATTAAATTTAATCCAATAATCAAAATCCCCACTATTTTCTAATAGTAATTCAAATGATAAGTAATAATTATTAATTACTTTATACAACTCTTCTGTTTCATTATGTTCAATTAAATATTTAATAGATCGCATATATAATTTCTTTATATAATCTTCTAAAAAATAATGATCATATATATGTTTATTATTTAATGTTGTCCCAGTTTTTATTCTTAAACTCACTTCATAAAAAGCCGCTTCGAACCAGTTTTTGGGCTCATATTTCATACGATACCATTTACTATCAATTGGAATATAATTTTTAAATGCAGTATATCTCACCATAATTCCAAGAAGATGATTTGTAAATACTGTAATATCATCAGTGGTTTCTTCAGTTATTATTTTTTTTTGCAATTTTTCTAGGGTATCTATTAATTGAATTAGTTGATCACTATAAGAACTAAAAACACTATCATTTTTATTTTTTTTAATTGCTGTTTTCAAATGTTCAAATCTAACATTTATTTCTTGATATATTGCTTTTGTCAACATATTTATATCTGAAAATAAAAATACTCTTAATGCTAATTGGAAGTAAACGATAATAATTCTAATCGTAAAAAAAGCTGTCAATAATACTAAAATACAATTTATTTTTATGCTAAATATTAAAAAGAATATTTGAATAATAATTACACACAAAAAATTAATCATTGATTGTAAATATTTACTATTTACATATTCTGTTAAAACAGAAACTGAAACCTTGGAAACTATATTCATGTATTTCGCTGTTATAATTCCAGATAAATTTGCAAGAAACATACCTATTAAAAATCCGCCAACACCTAAACATGCTAATAAATACTGGTAGTAATTATCTGTTATAAATGTTAGTTCGTTTAAAATTGTAGATATTATATCCATTTGTCTAAAATTATTATTAGAGAGCAATATATTTTCTAAATAATTTATAATACAAATAATTAAAAAAATATTTAATGTTTTTTTTATTATTTCGCAAAATATATTCTTATCTATCTTGATAAATCTTATGCAATCTTTGATTTTTAAAATTATATTTTCAATCTTTATTAATATTTTTTCAACAACAGATACTCTTTTAAAATGTAATTTAGCACGATTAAAACTATATTTCTTAAACATATTAATCCCCCAATCAAAAATAGAGCACATTCCATCATTAAATGAAATGTAACTCTATTATCTTATACAGATTATAACATATTTTATATATATTTTTTAAAAAAAAGGTATATTTATTTTTTTTTATGATATAATTATATTGAGAATAGATATTCTCTATACTATTGACATTATATTTTATTTATGTTAATGTATATCATACTCAATGACCAAGAGTTATATGAGTCCTGGAAACGCAACTTTTATCAGTTGCGTTATCCGTTTTATTGCGACATTAAAGTCTCCACTTAGGAGGCTTTTTTATATTTATTATATTCTTTCAAAATCTTGTCTAAATAACCTGGTTCATCAATCAAATAAGAACTAATTATAAACATCTCATTTTTCTTTTTTTCTAAAATTATTATATAGCTATATAATTTATCACTATATAATAATTTAGTTCTTTTTGTATTTTTATATGGTGCAGTCCAAGCTTTTATTTTTGTACAATTACTATCATTACAATCCTTGCATTTTGAATAATTATTAATCATAGGAACAATATAATTAATAAAAAAAGCACGCGGTTCTTTCATTCTAATTTTAATTCCTAATTTTTTTTGAGTTTTTGTTGTCAAATGGAAAAAACCTTGCATACGATTATCTTCAAAAGGTGTGGTAAACACACTTACTTTCATTCCATTTATTTTTAAATCACCGTGATAAATATTTTGTATAAAATATCTATATAATTCATCATCCGTGGTAGAATCTGGTAAGGGAATATTTAAACCGCACTTATTTCTAGTCAATGTCATCTCTTGATCTCCAAATAAATATATTAAATTTTGTATTGCTACAATAAGAAGTTATATCAAAATCATTTTTATATAACTTCTGAATTTCACTAATTATATTCAATTTAACACAATTGTTTCTCAATTTGCGGTAATGATAAGATAATGCCCCAATTAATATATCATTAATTTGAAGAATTGACGATTCATATGACCTAATTGGTTGCACTTTTTTTATAGTTTTCTTGTTTGTATCAGAAATTTTTTTTCTTAAATAACTTAACATTACTTGATGATAGTAATATGAATTAGTATCTTTTATATCAGGATAAATATTATAGGAATGTTCTGGATTAATTATGTATTTTAACATATTATAGTATGCTTTATGATAAAAATCATTCTCTGTTTGATTATACTTCTCATGGTTTAATTTATTTTTATCAATAACAATAACTCTAAATTTCAAATCATCATTATTAAAAAAATAATTTATGATATCCAAATATAACTTTTCTGTTTTTTTATCAACCTTATTCCATTTTAATTCAATATTTCTTGATAAGTTATAATTTTCTTTTAAGTGCTTAATGTATTCATTAATTTTTTTTACTTTAAATTTTGGACAATAAACCGCACCAATTAACATATAATCACTTTTGTTGCTTGCTAAGTGGCAACTTTCATCACAATATATATTATATTCCATTTTATCACCTTTTCTTTGATAGCTATTATATCATATTTTTGCTTATAATACTTGAATAATATCCTAAATAATTTATATTTGTGGTATAATTAAAGTGCTAGAAATGAGGATAATTATTATGGGAAAAACATTTAGTAAATCAGAGCATAAAATTATTGAAATGTTGGAAGCCTGCAAATCTTTTAAGTATAATAATAAAAAATATGATATAAAACTTTTAGGAAAACCTTCATCAAAAGATGGTGAACCTAAAACAGATATATATATTTATGCCGAAAACATTGTTAATGAAAATGATTTTTTAGAATTCAAAATTTCATTTAAACAAAAAAATTATGAATTTTTAGAAAATAAAATTTCAGCCATTCGTGCAGAAGAAATATTTGGTTCACAATGGAAAAATATTATTACAAATTCTATTAATAAAATTAAAGATAAGTTTAATGAAAAAAAATTAATTTACAAAAACAAAAAAGGAAAAACTGAAGCTGGTTCTTTTACTCTGGGTTGGAAATTTGAATTATTAAATGTTAAAAGTGGAAATTTAAGTGAAGAAATAAAATTAAGTAGAAATCAAATGTATGATGTGTTCTCTGGAACAAATCTTGATGATGATAAAAAGAATGCTATAGTTTGTGGACATAGAATTAAAAATTCCGGCATAGCAAACTATATTTTGATTGATGATGAATATTCTTCTGTAGAAGATATGCTATCAAAAATAATTACCATGGATGAATATGTTAAAAATCATAAAAAATTATTTTTTGCATGTAAAGCACTTAATTACAGAAGCTTTAAGCATAAATTTGATGGAAATAGGCCTTTAAGTGTATTTGTTAACTGGACAATTGTAAACAATAAATTAAATGGTAAATTAATTTTTGATGAGCCTCTCTTACATAAAGGAAATGAAATATATAATAATTTATTAAATTGCCTTAAAGAAATTCATGTCGATAATACTAATGATATAAATAGTAATAATGTGGAAGGAAATATTATATATGAGGAAGAATAATTATAATATAGTTAGTTTTTTTTCTGGTGCTGGTGGAATGGATTTAGGATTTGAAAAAGCCGGATTTAAAATTATCTTTGCAAATGAATTTGATAAAAGTATTTGGGAAACCTATGAAAAAAATCATAAAACACCTTTAGATAAAAGAGATATTCGAACAATAGATATCAATGAAATACCTGATTGTGATGGTATTATTGGTGGACCTCCTTGTCAAAGCTGGAGCGAAGCTGGTATGATGAAAGGTATCGAAGATGATAGAGGACAATTATTTTTTGATTTTATAAGAATGCTAAAAGGAAAACAGCCAAAATTTTTTGTTGCTGAAAACGTTTCAGGTATGTTATCAAAAAGGCATGAGAAAGCAGTACATAATATTATTAAAATGTTTGAAGATGCTGGCTACACTATGAAAATTAAATTACTAAATGCAAATGATTATAATGTTCCACAAGATAGATTACGTGTTTTTTATATTGGATTTAGAAAAGATTTAAAAATTAATTTTGAATTTCCTACTCCCCTTGATTACAAACCAACTTTAAAAGATGCTATATGGGATTTGAGAAATTCAGCTATACCTGCACGTGATAAAAATAAAACAAATGGTGATAAATGCAAATTTATAAATCACGAATATATGACTGGTTCCTTTTCTTCAATTTATATGTCTAGAAATAGAGTTAGATCATGGAATGAACCGTCATTTACTATACAAGCTGGCGGAAGACAAGCACCACTTCATCCTCAAGCACCTAAAATGATTCAAATTGAACAAAATAAAAGAATTTTTGTTCCAGGAAAAGAAAATTTATATAGAAGATTATCAGTACGTGAATGTGCTCGTATTCAATGCTTTCCAGATGATTTTAAGTTTTATTATAATGATTTAGCTACTGCTTACAAAATGATTGGTAATGCTGTACCAGTTAATTTAGCATACCATGTTGCTTTGGCAATCAAAAATGCTTTAGGCAACATAAAAGATGATTAATATCATTGAATCATCTTTTGTATAGGGCTTGGGGTTACCCCATAATAGGAAATGTAACAAAATTTCTTTGTGCTATACATTTCCATTGCTTGCTAACAGATATAAAATTTACTAACTTCTTCCCCAGTGGGTAAAAAGTTAATCTAGAATTTAAAAAAATTATCAAAAAAAGCAATAAATTTAACTATATTTTTTTACCATATTTTGGGGTTTTTAACAATTTTTTTTAAAAATTTTTACCAAAAATTTTGAAGTCGTTTTTTACCAAACCCTTATAAAATCAAGGTCTAAAGTAAAAAAATGGGGAAATTTTTGGACAATTTTTGGATAATTAAAAGAGATTTTTAGGAGATTATTTTGGATATTGATTTATGAAAATGGTATGTTATAATATTGTAAACTAGGAAAATTATGAAATTTGATGACTGGTTTATATATGAGAAGTTTTTGATGGAGTTGTAAGATAAAAGTAGACACAAAAAAAGATGTGTTTACTTTTTTATTTTGCTAAAATTAAATTAAGGAGAT
>CALVYF010000063.1 GCA_944372055.1 uncultured Bacilli bacterium
CCTTGAATTTCTGTTGTTATGCGACTCCACGACAAGGCCGTTTGACTCAAGGAACTTCTTTACCGATGGCCACCCCTTAGGCCTTCCCCTCTCATCCTTGAGGTCAATGAGGCTGCACAGCTCCTTCTTGTCTGCGGTGTAAAGCGGACGGCACAGGAATCGCGGCAGAACAGTTATATCCAATTCTTTATCATATTCCTCGTATGACCCATGATAATAGACGGTATCTATGTCTCCTCTGTATCTTCCCCTCACTTGTGTTTGGACCTCTTCGTTTGTGCTGTGAACGACGATGTAATCAAGATGGGTCGCACTAGGCCGTATGTTCAGTCCTGTCTCATACGCAGCGTTGATTACTAAAACTTTTACGTTTTCCGGGAGTGCTTCATTTGAAATAAGATACCTGCGAGTTGCCTCTTGCTCCCTATCCATTTTGTGGTTCTCGTTATGTGTCGAGTGTATACCTACCGCGTGGATGTTACGCGAGCGGAGCGCAGAGACAACCTTGTCCATTAGCGATATCTCGTGAACGTAAATCAGCCCCCTCTTCAAAGGGCTAAGCTTTGTAAGGACTGTTTCTAGGTCGTAGTAACGTTCTACTCGCTCTGTCTCGTAACCGTCTGGCGGCAGTTCCATTCTCACTATATGGGTATCAAAGAAGTATCTATCGATGAATCTCTTTGGAGTTGCGCTAATGGTAATGACTAGGTTACTTGTATTCTTCACACGCTTTTTCAGCTCTTCTAGTCCGTATCGAGTTACGTTTTCCGCTGCGTTTGCTCCTCCATAGCTTGCCTGCTTGTACGCCTGAGATAGTTCATCGGCGCATATCGTTGAATGGCTGTTCCACCAGCTGCTATCTGAATATACTCCGTTATCCTTTGCCGTTCGAATTCGTGACCCGAATGCAGCGTAGGTCATGGCTGTAATGCCTGCCTGCTTCCACTCGTACCATCCGTTCCCGCACTCAATCATTTCTCCCCGAAATTGGTGAGCCTCAATCAATGCGCGTGTCGGTGCAAGATACAGGACATCTTGGGATGGACTTGCAAACGTACTCTTAACTGTATGCTCGATGAAGTATGTCTTGCCACTTCCGCATGGAGCATAGATTAGGTTGAGCTTGCCGGGTATGAGGTCATCCAAATCAACCACGTCGCTGACATAGAGCCTGTCCTCTCCGGAGCTTTTGTGCTGCTTGATTAGCTCTTTGGTCATAGGCCAGTAGACAGTTTCCAGCGCCTCTTCTCCAGAAGAGAAGTCGGGCTCCTTGCCAAGATAGCAATATGCCATCATTCTTATCACATATTGTCGGGCAGCACTTGACCCGAACCCCCCTTCGATGTGCTCGACCATATTCTTGAGCTTGTCGGCTGCGCTTTCCCTGTTTGAGCTGAAACTCATATCCGCGACCTCCCTCTCGATAGCGGTTTTCAGCCTATACCTCATTACATTGGTCGGATTCTGATGGAGAAGCAGCACCGTGAGTGTATCTGGCAACTCCCGCCTCATCTGCGGCTCGATAGAGTGTGCTCCTGCTTACTCCGGTCTTCCTGCATATATCGGCGATTGACTTGTCTGGGTCGTTCTGGAACAGATAAAGCGCCATGTCCAGTTTGTCTTGGTCTACCTTGGGTCTGCCTATGGGCTTACCCGCTTTGCGTGCCGCCTCGCGTCCCTCGGCCGCGTTCTCTAGGATGATTTGTCTCTGGAACTCCGCGACGCTCGCAAAGATTTGAAACACTAAGACCCCGCTTGGCGTGGTCGTATCAATGGCCTCCTTCTTGCTGTGGAGCTGAACTCCTAGCTCTTTAAAGGTGTCCATGAGTTCTAGGAGGTCTCGTGTGTTCCTGCCGAGTCTGGATAGCTCAGTGACGAACACCTCATCATCCTTGCGAAGACGGGAGAGCATGTCCTTGAGGGCAGGTCTGTTCGCGTTCTTGCCAGAAGCTTTGTCGATGAAGACTTGCGCCTCCGGAATGCCGAGTTGCTTTGCGTACTCAAGTTGTCTGGCCTCGTTCTGGTCCTTCGTGGAGCAGCGCGCGTAGAGAAACTTCACCGGTCCCGCCTCCTTCTGTCCCAAAATACCAATCTCTATTATATATTGAGACGCCATATTTTGGAACGGGTTTTGGGACATAAGTTTGGGCAGCAGAGGGCCATTGTTTGCGTCTTATCATGACTGTCTCAAAAGTATGATTTTCGGGACACTTTAAAAAAGCCTGGAATCAATAGGCGATACAGCGCTAGCGACTGTTACGAGCCACCCCGGTTGGCGGGTCCATCCAACACTCGCGTATTATCATGGGTTAATTCTGTTCTGGTGAGATTTGAGCTCTTGCAATCCTCCCTCTGGTACCTTGGTCCAGTCGTTTCGATTTCGGGCGTCTGAACGCTGAGAACGTGCATTTACTCCGTTAACAACGCAAGGGATGCCACTCAGGACATCGACAGACGCCCCGGCTTGGAAGCCAACTTTGCCTGATACAATGGCCTCACCACACTGCCCCTACCCGAAAGGGTGGAGCGCCTACAACTCAATACGGATGAATCGATAGCCAGGGGGAGTCTTCTCCTTCTCCTTGGTCGATTCGCCGTATGCGCGGGCGCTGAGGGCAGTGTGGTAACTGACGGGCGGAGACTCCCCCTCACTGCGTAGGGCTCATCTTCTCCTCCAGTTTCTTCATGGACGCCTTATTTCGAAAGGAGCGAAAAATGGAAGCCCTGCTACTTGGCGTTGCACTGATTGCTGTTTCACTTTGGTATGCAGCGCGTCACCCAAGCAAGTCTGAGCAGGTGAATGGGGAGAACACTGGCCCCTCTAAATCTGTTGACCCAATGCCAGATGACAGCGCTCCGATAACTGGGATAACCCAAGCAGAGATAGAGGAGAGGGCAGAGCTGTTTAAGGAGTTTATGCATCTTTGCAAAATACTTGATGATGGAAACATATATCAGGTGGTCGGAGACCCGTCTTTCCGGCTAAAGGAGACCGTAGAAACAGAAACGAAGAGGTACCTGCTTTCGCTAGCAATTGTCGATGGCGTTATAACGGATGGAGAGGTGAATTATCTCAACTGTGTATTTGGCGTCAATTATTCAAAAGAGGGCTGGATGCAGGAGACGAAGAACTTTGAATCCATGACAACCCCTCCGCCTGGAATACGACTGTACATCGACGTTACAAGGCAGCTCAGGCCTGATGGGCTCTATTCCATCCCGGTCACCTTTGACCACCTGATTGCCGGAATGATGCGCTCGGATGGTAGAACCTCGCAGAAACAAATTGACCTAGCAAATCGATATATCGAAGAGATAAAGAGCTATACGTACCAATAAAAAGTGGGGGAATACTGTGGGCATGTTTAATAGGTTGGCAATGGGAATGGCTCGTTCAGCAGATAAGGCCATACGAGATTCTGCCAAAGAGAGGCAGAGGCAGGAACAGCAGTCCTTGAAGGCCGAACAAAGACGTCTTGAGGAAGAGTGGAAGACTCTTCAGGTTATGTCAAAGAGGATTAACGAAGCCGAGGAATCGGTGCAAGAATATTGCTTAGAGCACGGGTTTGATTCTGATGGAGCTCGCCTCTATCTCTGGGAAAACCATGATGACCTTATAAGCAAAGGGCAATCTGCAATTAGTGAGTACGTGAGCAAGCATCAAAAATTTATTGAACTACTCGAAACGTATTTGAAATTGGGAGGAAAGCCGACAAATCTTAAATTTTATAATGAGGTTGAAGAGTATATATCGAAGTTAAAGTATCTTTCCTCAGTGGGCTGTCTAGACTATCAAGACGATGCTGGATTCCAGTCTGATGAGAGTGATATGCGGCGCTATCTTGAGATGGACATTAGTCTGGGGCTTTTTAGTCCCACGCAGGTTGACACCGCCAGCATGTCCGGAACAGACTTTGAACAACTATGTCAGGTGCTTCTATCTAAGATGGGCTTCGAAACGGAGATTACCAAGGCTTCAGGTGACGGGGGGATAGACATCATCGCGTACAACCGCCAACCAATACTGGCGGGCAAGTATATCGTTCAGTGTAAGCGCTACTCAGGTAGTGTCGGGGAGCCGGTCATTCGTGACCTATATGGTGTAGTTACCTCAGAAAGGGCCAACAAGGGAATTCTGATTACGACTGGGAGCCTAACACGGCAGGCAAGGACATTTGCTGAGGGCAAGCCGCTTGAGCTTATCGATGGGGCGCAGCTGAACCAGCTCATTGAACAGTACGGGCTTGGGGTAAGCCTTACAAGTCAATCCGGTGTGAGATATAGAGACATTTCTGAAGAAGATAAGGGCCAACTACTTGGACATCTAGAAACAACCTATTCCTCTTTGCTCGAGATGCTTGGTAACTTTGATGATTGGGGGCAAACGAGCCTCATCCTCGAGGCCTTCCATCTAGACAATGCAGAGCTGACTATCAGGGAGCTAGTGGAGCTGGAATTTGTTGGATATGTCAATTGGCTGCTTAATGATGGGGGGTCAGTGTCAGGTGATGAGGGAGACCTGATAAGGCGTACCATTGGTAAAAAATACTCGAACGATGGGCTAACCAGGCTTGCATCTCTATACCCCCTCGGTGATGCTCCCCAGGTCCCTTATACTGCTCTCCTAGTTCAGTTCGCGGGTAACCAGATGGAGCAGGACTCTCCAGAGGAAATGGCCATCAACTTCTACGAAATGATAGGTGGAGTATGCGCTCTGTTGATAGACTGTGAGATTGAAAAGAAGAGAAGCCAATCTATTGCTTGCATTAAGCGTGTATTTTCCTAGAAATATTAATTTTAAATAATGTCAGGAGACCTGACGCATTCCCGCCCCAAACCATCTGAACCTATCATTCGGACACGGAGGGGCGGGGATTTGTGCATTCGATAGCGTGGA